>NZ_JSYI01000102.1:0-7409 GCF_001023515.1 Diaphorobacter sp. J5-51
TGCCTCGGGCGCGGGGGCGGGGCGGGCCGCGGGGGGGGCGGGGCGCGGCGCGGGCGCGGCGCGGCGCGGGGCCTCGTAGCCGCCACCACCGCCGCCGTTGTCGCCGTAGCCGCTGTCGTCATAGCCGCCGCCCTGGCCGCCGCCCATGCCCTGGCGGCTGCCCAGCATCTGCATGGTGTCGGCGCGGATTTCGGTGGTGTAGCGCTCCTGGCCGCTCTGGTCGGTCCACTTGCGGGTGCGCAGGCTGCCTTCCACGTAGACCTGGGAGCCCTTGCGCAGGTACTGGCCCACGATCTCGGCCAGGCGGCCGTTGAAGACCACGCTGTGCCATTCGGTGGCTTCCTTGTTCTCGCCGGTGTTCTTGTCGCGCCAGCGGTCCGTCGTGGCGATGCGCACATTGGCGACCTGGTCGCCGCTGGGGAAGGTGCGCATCTCGGGGTCGCGCCCCAGGTTGCCGACGATGATGACTTTGTTCACGGATGCCATGAAAAATCCTTGTGCTTAGCCCGGACGGCAGGGAAGGGTTCCGGGCCAGATGAGTCCAACAGGCGACCCCTGCGAGGCCGCAGGTGCGCAGCATAGCGGCTTGCACGCCGCCGGGGCGCTGGAGGGTGAAAAAATCAGTGGCCGCCGCCGCGTCCCACCGGCCGCAGCGGCCAGGTGACGAGCAGCCACAGGGCCGTGAGCACGGCGGTGGCGGTGAACAATCCCGGCGCGCCCGCCCACTTCGCCAGCGCGCCGCCCAGCGCACCGCCCGCGAACAGGCCCAGCGACTGCAGCGTGTTGTAGGCGCCCAGCGCCGCGCCGCGCAGGTTGGCCGGCGCCATGCGCGACACCAGACTGGGCTGCGTGGCCTCCAGCGCGTTGAAGCCGCAGAAGAAGATGAACAGCAGCGCCGCCACCGGCATCAGCGATGGCGCAGCGCCTCCGGCCGCCAGCAGGCCAAAGCCCATCTGCACCACCAGCACCAGTCCAATGGCGACCAGCAGCGCCGCGCGCAGCCGTCCGCGCCGCTCCATGGCAAACAGCCCGCCCATGGCGACGAAGGACAGCACCACGGCCGGCAGGTACACCTGCCAGTGCGCGTCCTTGGGCAAGCCGGCCTGCACCAGCAGGGCCGGCACGGCCACCCACATGGCCATCTGCACCGTGTGCAGCACGAACACGCCCAGGTTCAGGCGCAGCAGGTCGGCATGGCGCCACACGTCGGCCAGGCGCCCGCGCGGTGCGTCGGCATGCTGCACCGGCTCGGGCGGCACCATCCACAGCACCACGGCCACGCCGCCCAGCGCCAGCGCGCAGGTCAGGCCGAAGAGGCCGGCCAGGCCGATGTGCGCGGCCAGCAGCGGCGCCGCCACCAGGGCGATGGCGAACATCAGCCCGATGCTGGCGCCCACCAGTGCCATGGCCTTGGTGCGCACCGCGTCGCGTGTCTGGTCGGCCAGCAGCGCCGTGACGGCGGCGGACACCGCGCCCGCACCTTGCAGCGCGCGCCCCACCAGCAGCCCCATCACCGAGTCGGCCAGCGCGGCGAGCAGGCTGCCCGCGGCAAACACCAGCAGCCCCAGGACGATGACACGCTTGCGCCCGAAGCGGTCCGACGCCATGCCCAGCGGCAGCTGCAGCACCGCCTGCGTGAGCCCGTAGATCCCCATGGCCAGCCCCACCAGGGCGGGGTCGTCGCCGCCCGGGTACTTGCGGGCTTCGAGGGCAAAGACCGGCAGCACCAGGAACAGGCCCAGCATGCGCAGCGCGAAGATCAGCGCCAGGCTGACGCTGGCGCGGCGCTCCATCGGGGTCATGGCGGTGGAGGGCGGAGTGGGTGTGGTGGTGTCCGGCACGGGCGCGGGGGCAAGTCAAAGCACGGATTCTCACCCATGGCCGGGCCGCACGCGGCAGGGCGGGCCATCGCGGCGTGTGGCGAATTGGGCATGAAATCGCGGTCAGATGCAATACAGATGAGCGCAAACAGCTATTTTTTCGGGAGCATCTGCATGGCTTACCAGACTGACGCCCAGGGCGCTCCGGCCGCGGCTTCTGCGCGGGCGGGGTGGGTGACCTATCATCGTGCGTTTGCCTCCAGGCACGCGCGATGCCCACCTTCGAGCCACCCTCCGACGATCGCCACCCTTCGCCTGCCGATGCGGCCGGAGGGCGCCCACTGGCGCAGGTCCTGCGCGAGCAGCGCATCAGCATCCGCGGGGCGCGCACACACAACCTCAAGAACATCGACCTGGACATCCCGCGCAACCAGCTCGTGGTGATCACCGGGCTGTCGGGCTCGGGCAAGTCCAGCCTGGCGTTCGATACGCTGTATGCCGAAGGGCAGCGCCGCTATGTGGAGAGCCTGTCGGCCTATGCGCGGCAGTTCCTGGGGCGGCTGGACAAGCCCGATGTGGACCTGATCGAGGGTCTGTCGCCGGCCATTTCCATCGAGCAGAAGGCCACCAGCCACAATCCGCGCTCCACCGTGGGCACGGTGACCGAGATCCACGACTACCTGCGCCTGCTGTTCGCGCGCGCGGGCACGCCGTACTGCCCGGACCACGGCCTGCCGCTGTCGTCGCAGACCGTGAGCCAGATGGTGGATGCGGTGCTGGCCTTGCCCGAGGACACCAAGCTCATGCTGCTGGCGCCCGTGGCACGCCAGAAGAAGGGTGAATTCACCGAGCTGTTCATGCAGATGCAGGCGCTGGGCTACGTGCGCTTTCGCGTGGACGGGCAGATCTACGAGCACGAAAGCCTGCCGCAGCTCAAGAAGACCGAGAAGCACGACATCGACGTGGTGATCGACCGCTTGAAGGTGCGCCCCGACGCCCAGCAGCGCCTGGCCGAGAGCATCGAGGCCGCCCTGCGGGTGGGCGGGCACGAGGGCAACGGCCGGGTACTGGCGCTGGAGATGGACTCGGGCCAGGAGCACTTGTTTTCCAGCAAGTTCGCCTGCCCGGTGTGCAGCTACTCGCTGCCTGAGCTGGAGCCGCGCCTGTTCTCGTTCAACTCGCCCACGGGCGCCTGCCCCGCGTGCGACGGCCTGGGCCAGCAGGAGGTGTTCGACCCCGCGCGCGTGGTGGCCTTCCCCGCCATCAGTCTCGCCAGCGGCGCCATCAAGGGCTGGGACCGGCGCAACGGTTACTACTTCGCCATGCTGGAGAGCCTGGCGCGGCATTACGGCTTTGATGTGGAGACGCCCTTCGAGGAGTTGCCCGAACGCGTGCGCGAGGTCGTCCTGCACGGTTCGGGCGAGGAAGAGATCGCCTTCAGCTACCTGCTGGACAGCGGCCCGAACAAGGGCAAGCCCATCGTCAAGAAGCACCCCTTCGAGGGCATCCTGCCCAACATGGCGCGGCGCTACCGTGACACGGACTCGGCCGTGGTGCGCGAAGACCTCGCGCGCTACCGCAGCGCCCAGCCCTGCCCCGAATGCCACGGCGCACGCCTGCGCCGCGAGGCGCGCCATGTGAAGGTGGGCGAGGGCGACGCCGCGCTGGGCATCTACGACGTGAGCCACCGCACGCTGGCGGAGGCGCTGCAGTGGTTCGCGTCGCTGCAGCTGGCCGGCGCCAAGGCCGAGATCGCCGGCAAGATCGTGCGCGAGATCGCCGCGCGCCTCACCTTCCTGAACGACGTGGGCCTGTCCTACCTGAGCCTGGACCGCAGCGCCGAGACGCTCTCGGGCGGCGAGGCGCAGCGCATCCGCCTGGCCTCGCAGATCGGCAGCGGCCTGACCGGCGTGATGTACGTGCTGGACGAGCCCAGCATCGGTCTGCACCAACGCGACAACGACCGGCTGATCGCCACCCTCACGCGGCTGCGCGACCTGGGCAACAGCGTGATCGTGGTGGAGCACGACGAGGACATGATCCGCGCCGCCGACCACTGCGTGGACATGGGGCCCGGCGCGGGCGTGCATGGCGGTCGCGTGATGGCGCAGGGCACCTACGACGAGCTGTGCGCCAACCCGCAATCGCTCACCGGACAGTACCTGAGCGGCGCCAAGACCCTGCCGGTGCCTGCGCGGCGCACGCCCTGGCTGCCCGTGTTGCAACAGAGCGCCGCAGCGCCCGAACCCGACAAGAAGCCCAAGTCGCGTTTTCCCGAGACGGCTGCCAGCCTGCGCAAGAAGGAGCGCCTGGCCGAGCACCGCGCCACGCAGGGGCAATTGCAGGCGCTGCGCGTGGTGGGCGCCACGGGGCACAACCTGAAGGGCGTGAGCGCGCAGTTCCCGGTAGGACTGTTCACCTGCGTGACGGGTGTGTCCGGCTCGGGTAAGAGCACGCTGGTCAACGACACGCTGCACAAGGCCGTGGCGCGCCAGCTCTACCGCGCGCACGACGAGCCCGAAGCGCATGAAACCATCGAGGGGCTGGAGTATTTCGACAAGGTCATCAACGTCGACCAAAGCCCCATCGGCCGCACGCCGCGCAGCAACCCGGCCACCTACACGGGCCTGTTCACGCCGATCCGCGAACTGATGGCCGAGACCACCACCGCCAAGGAGCGCGGCTACGGCCCTGGGCGCTTCTCCTTCAACGTGGCGCAGGGCTCGGGGGGCGGGCGCTGCGAGGCCTGCCAGGGCGATGGCGTGGTGAAGGTGGAGATGCACTTCCTGCCCGACGTGTACGTGCCCTGCGACGTGTGCCACGGCCAGCGCTACAACCGCGAGACGCTGGAGGTGCAGTGGAAGGGCAAGAACATCGCCCAGATCCTGGACCTGACGGTGGAGGACGCCCACGCCTTCTTCAAGGACGTGCCCACGATCGCGCGCAAGCTGCAGACGCTGCTGGACGTGGGCTTGTCTTATATCCGCCTGGGCCAGAGCGCCACCACGCTCTCGGGCGGCGAAGCGCAGCGCGTGAAGCTGGCGCAGGAACTCTCCAAGCGCGACACCGGCCGCACGCTCTACATCCTGGACGAGCCCACCACCGGCCTGCATTTCGCCGACATCGACCTGCTGCTCAAGGTACTGCTGCAGCTGCGCGACGCGGGCAACACCATCATCGTCATCGAGCACAACCTGGACGTCATCAAGACCGCCGACTGGGTCATCGACATGGGCCCGGAGGGGGGCGCTGGTGGCGGCACCGTGGTGGCCGAGGGCACGCCCGAGCAGGTGGCCCACAATGCGGCCAGCCACACGGGCCGCTACCTGGCGCCGTACCTGTCTGCCGCCCCAAATCAGTAGTAACCCTGAGGTTTTGCGCCGCCGGCAGTTACAGTTGCGCGCCGCGGCGGAGTGTTTCACGACGCCAGCGCGGCTTTATGGCGAATGATTGGGCGCGGGCTCTGGTATCATCGCGCCACTTCGCTGGCCGGCGCTTGCCGGCACGGCAGCCCCCGGCCTCCGCGCCGGCTTCTCCTCCACCTTTTTTGGCAGGACTTCGCGGCGCGCAGCGCGCCCCGCGGGCCTGGACGTTTCATGAACCTGCTAGACCCGACCGTCATCACCTTCGGCATCTACCTGCTGGCCATGCTGTTCATCGGCTGGCTGGGCTACCGCGCGACGACCGACCTCTCCGACTACATCCTGGGCGGGCGCAGCCTGGGCAGCTTCGTCACCGCGCTGTCGGCCGGCGCGTCCGACATGAGCGGCTGGCTGCTCATGGGCCTGCCCGGCGCGGTGTACCTGAGCGGGCTGAGCGAGGCGTGGATCGCCATCGGCCTGACCATCGGCGCCTACCTCAACTGGCGCCTCGTGGCCGCGCGGCTGCGCCTGTACACCGAGCGCACCAACAACGCCCTCACGCTGCCCGACTACCTGGCCTCGCGCTTCGAGGACGGCGCCAACGTGCTGCGCCTGGTGACCACGGCGGTGATCCTGGTGTTCTTCACCATCTACTGCGCCTCGGGCGTGGTGGCGGGGGCGCGCCTGTTCGAGAGCATGTTCGGCCTGCCATACCAGACAGCCCTGTGGGTCGGGGCGCTGTGCACCATCGCCTACGTGTTCATCGGCGGCTTCCTGGCGGTGAGCTGGACGGACACCATCCAGGCCTCGCTGATGATCACCGCGCTGATCCTGGCGCCCGTGGTGGCCTACTTCGCCGTCACCGGCGAGCTGCAGGCGGGCCAGAGCCTCACCGAGATGATCGGTGCGCAGAAGCTCGACCTGATGCACAACGCCAGCGTGATCGGCGTGGTCTCGCTCATGGCCTGGGGCCTGGGCTACTTCGGCCAGCCGCACATCCTGGTGCGTTTCATGGCGGCGGATTCGGTGGCCTCCATCCCGCGCGCGCGCCGCATCGGCATGACCTGGATGGTGCTGTGCCTGGGCGGCGCGGTGGCCGTGGGCCTGGTTGGCATCCCGTACTTCGCGGTGCACACGCAGCAGGCCGCCGGCGTGCAGGCCAATGCCGAAACGGTGTTCATCGAGATCGCGCGCCAGCTCTTCAACCCCTGGATCGCCGGCCTGCTGCTGGCGGCCATTCTGGCGGCGGTGATGAGCACGCTGTCGTGCCAGCTGCTGGTGTGCTCCAGCGCGCTGACCGAGGACATCTACCGCGTGTTCCTGCGCAAGAACGCCACGCAGCGCGAGCTGGTGTGGGTGGGCCGGGCGATGGTGTTCGCCATCGCCGTGGTGGCGATCGTCATCGCGGGCAACCCCAACAGCCGCGTGCTGTCGATGGTGAGCTACGCCTGGGCGGGCTTCGGCGCGGCGTTCGGGCCGGTCATCCTGCTGTCGCTGTTCTGGCGCGGCATGACGCGCAACGGCGCGCTGGCCGGCATCGTGGTCGGTGCCGTGACGGTGGTGGTGTGGAAGCAGGGCGGCTGGCTGGGGCTGTACGAGATCGTGCCCGGCTTCGTTCTGGGCGCGCTGGCCGTGGTGCTGGTGAGCAAGCTGGGCAAGCAACCCTCACCCGCCATGCTGCAGCGCCACGACGCGGTGGACGCCGAGATGGCGCGTCTGCAGGCCTGAGGTGATTGCGGGTTTGAGGTAAAGTGGCCTCAAACCCTTGTGGGATAAGCGCTAGAAGCTATTAATTATATAGCGCAACGGCGTGCGGTCGTTCGCCCAGCTTGAACACCGCCACGCCCTCCACCAGCTCCTGCGCCTGGCTGCGCAGGCTGGCGGCGGCGGCGGCCATCTCTTCGACCAGCGCGGCGTTCTGCTGCGTGGTCTGGTCCATCTGACTCACGGCCTCGCCCACCTGGGCCACGCCCAGCGACTGTTCGCGGCTGGCGTTGCTGATCTC
This sequence comes from Diaphorobacter sp. J5-51, assembly GCF_001023515.1. Classification (NCBI taxonomy): domain Bacteria; kingdom Pseudomonadati; phylum Pseudomonadota; class Betaproteobacteria; order Burkholderiales; family Comamonadaceae; genus Diaphorobacter; species Diaphorobacter sp. J5-51. The sequence continues at coordinate 7,188 of NZ_JSYI01000102.1, forward strand.
GCCCATGATGTCGTTGACGCGGCGCACGGCGGTCACCACGTCTTCCATGGTCTTGCCGGCGCGCTCCACCAGCGCATTGCCGCGTTCCACGTCATGCACGCTGGCGGAGATCAGCTCCTTGATCTCGCGCGCAGCGCCCGCGCTGCGCTGCGCCAGGCTGCGCACCTCGCTGGCCACCACGGCAAAGCCGCGGCCCTGCTCGCCGGCGCGTGCGGCCTCCAC
>NZ_JSYI01000103.1:0-1564 GCF_001023515.1 Diaphorobacter sp. J5-51
CCGGGGTGGTCAGTTGCAGGGTTTCCAGGCCGCCGTCGACTTCGCGCGTGACGCTCACTTTGTCGCCGGCGACTTCGACTTTGCTGGCGAAGGTGGCCTGGGGCAGGTCGGCCAGGGCCGCCAGCATCTGGCCGGTCTGGTTGGCGTCGTCGTCGATGGCTTGCTTGCCCAGGATGATCAGGCCCGGTTGCTCTTTGTCCACCAGGGCCTTGAGCAGCTTGGCCACGGCCAGGGGTTGCAGCTCGGCATCGGTTTCCACCAGGATGCCGCGGTCGGCGCCAATGGCCATCGCCGTGCGCAGCGTTTCCTGGCATTGCGCCACGCCGCAGCTCACCGCGATCACTTCCGTGGCCACGCCTTTTTCTTTGAGCCGCACCGCCTCTTCCACGGCGATTTCGTCAAAGGGGTTCATGCTCATCTTCACGTTCGCGATGTCTACGCCCGTGCCGTCCGACTTCACCCGGACCTTCACGTTGTAGTCCACCACGCGCTTGACGGGGACGAGGATTTTCATAACAAGTCTCTTTCTGCTGGGTTATCGGAGCATGCCCGCCAGGCGCTGGGAGATCAGCGCTTCGGCCTGGGACATGATGGAGTCGATGAGCTGCTGCACGGTGGGCACGTCATGGATCAGCCCGGCAACCATGCCGCAGGACCACACGCCGGCCTGCATGTCGCCCTGCTGCATGATGCGCGGGTAGACGCCGGCCACCTCGGGCGCAATGTCCGCGAAGGTGATGGCGGCGCCCAGTGCGCGCTCCTTGTCCAGCACGCGCTCGGTGGCGCTGTTGGTGAGCACGCGCTCGGTATTGCGCAGCGGGCGCATGATGAGCCGCGTATCCAGTTCGGAGGCCGCAACGATCGCCTGCTTGACGTTCTCGTGCACCGGCGCTTCCTGGGTGGCGATGAAGCGCGTGCCCATGTTGATGCCGTCAGCGCCAAGCGCCAGCGCGGCCACCAGGCTGCGCCCATCGGCCATGCCGCCCGAGGCGACGAAGGGGATCTTGAGTTCTTCGGCCGCGCGCGGCAGCAGGATGAAGTTGGGAATGTCATCCTCGCCCGGGTGGCCGCCGCATTCGAAGCCGTCCACGCTGATCGCGTCGCAGCCGATGGACTCGGCCTTGAGCGCGTGGCGCACCGAGGTGCACTTGTGGATGACCTTGATGCCGGCCTCCTTCAGCGCGGGCATCCACTTCTGCGGGTTGTTGCCTGCCGTCTCGACGATCTTCACGCCGCCCTCGATGATCGCCTTCACATAGCCCGGGTAGTCGGGCGGATTCACCGACGGCAGGAACGTGAGGTTCACGCCGAACGGCTTGTCGGTCATCGTGCGGCAGCGTGCGATCTCCTGCGCCAGCAGCTCGGGCGTCTTCTGCGTCAGGCCGGTGATGATGCCCAGCCCGCCGGCATTGGAGACGGCTGCGGCCAGCTCGGCATACCCCACGTGGTGCATGCCGCCCTGGAGGATCGGGTGCTCTATGCCGAAGAGCTCGGTGATGCGGGTCTTCATGGCGCGCTCGCTTGTATCTTTAAACCAGACCAGCGCGGTAGAGTCTGAACGCCG
>NZ_JSYI01000104.1:0-2992 GCF_001023515.1 Diaphorobacter sp. J5-51
CTGGCGCGGAGGTGGTGTTGGTAGATCGTTGATTTCATTGACTTTCGTTGGCCTCTGCTGGACAGGTTCATCGCCTTCAACGTCGACGAAGCGGCGGGCAAGCGATTGAAGGCACAGATGACGGCGAGGGCGAAGGTCCGCGCTTGGGGCGGCTACAGCTCCGTCTCCAAGCTGCGCAAGCAGGAGTGGTGGCAGAGCGAATACGGCCGGCCATTCTCGGGCTGGAGCAGCCGCATGGCGAAGTCGGCGAACACCGCCTATGACAAGGCGCAGGCGGCGCTGGAAAGCGCCAGCAATCCCGCCGAGGTCCAAGTCGCAATCTCTGCCTTCGCCAGCCACTTCAATGGCATGAAGGGCATCGAGACCATGGAGCGCGAAGACATCGGCGAGGCGGTGTGGCAGTTCAGCCAGCTTGCCCTGGTCGAACGGTTGGGCGTAAGCGAAGAGCAGGCGCAGCGCTGGTTCGACGAGGCGAGGGATTACTGAGAGGCGTTGCTTCCCGCCCGGCGTTGCGGCCCGCGCATTCCCGCGCGCGCTATTCTGGCAGTCGGACTCACTTTCGGAGCAGCTCATGGAACCAAGAATCACGGTCATCACGCTGGGCGTCGATGATCTGGAAAAATCGGTGGCTTTCTATCGCGATGGGCTGGGGCTGTCGACCGAGGGCATCATCGGCAAGGAGTTCGAACACGGCGCGGTCGCGTTCTTCGACTTGCAGAATGGCGTGAAACTGGCCGTGTGGCCGCGCGCGAGCATGGCTGCCGACACGGGCATTGCGTTGCGGCCGGGCGGCTCTCTTGAATTCACCTTGGGACACAACGTGCGTTCCAAAACCGAGGTGGACGCGGTCATGCTGCAGGCTAATGGCGCGGGCGCCACCGTGGTCAAAGCCGCAGGCGATACCTTCTATGGCGGCTACGCGGGCTACTTCATGGATCCGGACGGGCATTTGTGGGAAGTGGTCTACAACCCTCAGATGCTGCCTTAGGAATAGTCGCGTAGCGCTCTGTTACGGTGACAAAGGGCCGCTTCCTTTAAGCTCCGCGAGTCTCAATTCTGATGGAGCTGGCGCATGTTCAAGCCCTTGATTTCCGTGGCATCGATGGTTGCATTGTTGGGAATGGGCGGCATGGCCCGGGCCCAGGATCTGGTCCTGCCTTCCATTCCCGAAGCCACGGATGCGATCGTCGACATGCTGGCGGACACGGGCATGCCGCGGCCGTCCAAGGTCAAGCTGGGAACCTGCATCCCTGCGGTGGACGCCACCTATCCGGGCCAGGTCGCCTGCACGGTCGCGGTGACCCTGGGGGCTGCGGTCAGCGAGAACCAGATGGATTTCTACAAGCAGGACGGCAAGTGGAAAGCGCAGCCCAGCGTTTCCCAGGATAAGCTGCCGTTTCCTGATCCCAAGCTGGATTGAGAACGACCTCCGGCGTGGCGACGGGCACAGGCACTTCAACCAGGAGAAAGTCATGCCGTTCGTCAGTATCCGCATTACCCGCGATGGCGTTACCGCCGAGCAGAAAGCGCAAGTCATCCGCGAAGTCACCGAGACGCTCGAACGCGTGCTGCACAAGCCGCCGGAGTGGACGCACGTCGTGATCGAGGAAATCGACACGGACAACTGGGGTTTCGGCGGTGTGACGACGACCGAGATGCGGGCGGGCAGGGTGCCGACGCCGGGCGCCAAGCCGCAAAGTGGCGGCTAGGGACAACTACCCGCCGTGCCAGGCCTGGGCCATGCCCCAGACCTGTGAGCCGCAAGGGCTTTGGCGCTATTGGGGCTGACGCTCCAGCGCCATGGCCGGCTTTTGCAGCTTGCGATAGGCCATAACCAAGGTCAGGGAAAACAAGGAAACCAGCAGCGCCGCCGCGGGCAGTTGCGGCAGCGCGTCCCGCGGGAAGACATAGGCCAACAGCGGAAACGCGTACACGGCGGGCATGCGCATCTCGAACAGGCGCAGCAGCAGCCACATCAGCGCCAGGTCCAGCAGGACCACCGTCATCCAGTCCTCGACCGTCAGATAGAGCGCCACGCCGACAGCGGCCGACAGGGTCAGCACCGCAGTCTGCTTGAACAGCATGCGCCACGAGTACATCTTCATGTGCAGGGACTCGTACACCACCACGGCCACTGGCGGCAGTACGGCCAGGTGCGTATTGCCGGCGAGCGCGGCGAGGCCGATTCCGGCCAGGATGATCGCGGCATAGGCGGCCATCAGCCTGGGCTGGACGGAAACGGTGCGATCCGTGCTGGCGCGCAGCCGTCCCAGCATCACGCCCAGCATCAGTAGCAGGGTGCTGATCACAATGGCGGCAATGAATGACGGTTCGGTGGCGTTGGTCACCACCGGCAAAAAGCCCGTGGCCAGGGCAGGCGCCAAGCTGTAGCGCAGCAGCAGGAAGAACAGCAGCATCGCCGCCAGGACGAGCGCCAGTTTGGCGGTATAGGGTATGGCCAGCAGGTTGATGCCGAAGCCCATCAAGGCCGTTGCCGTGGGCCAAAGAAAGATCTTCTCGGGATGGCGCATCCAACCGGGCTCGCGGTAGACCCACAAGGCGATTGCCATGGCGGCGATCTCGGGCAGCACGATCTCGCGATCGTTCCAGACGGCGGCGGCCGCGACCATTGCAGCGATGAACGCGAAGGCGCAGAAATACGACAGGCGTGCCTGGCGAGGCGTGAGCGTTGCTTGCTGCATGGCGGAACCCTTTTCGAAAATGCGCCTGGCCCGCTGCGGTACACGAGGCAGTCGGGGCAATACGATGGCGTCAGTTTCAAGCTTGACACGATGGGAAGGTCAAGCGGCGGGGTTCAGCAGGCGCATTTCGCGGGCCCGTGCCGGGCCCGGCACGCTTACCCCTGCTGGCTCATGATGCTCAAGGCCACCGCCTCGGCGATCTTGATGCCGTCCACGCCCGCCGAGAGGATGCCGCCGGCATAGCCCGGGGTCTCCTCGTTTTCAGTGCAATAAGTGACGGTACGCAAAGC
>NZ_JSYI01000105.1:0-30710 GCF_001023515.1 Diaphorobacter sp. J5-51
TGTCGACATGCTATGCCTCACACACAAAATTTCTGACAAGCTCGGCATCGGCAACAGCATGAAGCTGGCCGGCCTGCTGATCTTCTTCAGCGACATCCACAGCCTGGGCCTGCGCAATACCGAAGGCCTGCAGTTCACCACCAGCTGGTACTGGGACCTGAACGACGAGACGCGCAAGTTCGCCGACAAGTTCATGGCCAAGACCAAGCGCCGCCCCACCGAGATCCAGGCTGCCGACTACTCGGCCACGATGAACTACCTGAAGGCCGTCGAGGCCGCCAAGACCACCGACGCCGACAAGGTGATGGAGGCCTGGCGCGCCATGAAGATGAACGACTTCTTCGGTTCCGGCTACCTGCGTGCCGACGGCCGCTACGTGCACGACATGTACCTCATGCAGGTGAAGTCGCCGTCCGAGTCCAAGGGCACCTGGGACTACTACAAGCTCATCAAGAAACTGCCGGGTGAACAGGTGTTCACCACCAAGGCCGAGAGCAAGTGCGCGCTGTGGAAGTGATCGCGCTGCTCTCCTGATCCGACTCCCCTACATCAGCGTTCAGTTCCCATGGAAATTTTTGGTGTTTCATTGCCGGCCATGCTGAGTCAGCTCCTCCTGGGGCTGGTCAATGGCTCGTTCTACGCGATCCTCAGTTTGGGGCTGGCCGTCATCTTCGGCCTGCTCAACGTGATCAACTTCGCGCACGGCGCACTGTTCATGCTGGGGGCGCTGATCACCTGGATGGCCATGAACTACTTTGGCATCAACTACTGGGTGATGCTGGTTGCCGCTCCGCTGATCGTGGGGGTGGTTGGCGTGATCATCGAGAAAACGATGCTGCGCTGGATCTACAAGCTCGACCACCTCTACGGCCTGCTGCTCACGCTGGGCCTGGCGATGATCATCGAGGGCGTGTTCCGCTCCATGTATGGCGTTTCCGGTCTCGGGTATGACACCCCCGAGCTGCTGGAGGGCGCCAGCAACCTCGGCTTCATGATCATGCCCAACTACCGCGCCTGGGTGGTGGTGGCCTCCATCGTGGTCTGCGTGGCCACCTGGTACGTGATCGAGAAGACCAAGCTGGGCGCCTACCTGCGCGCGGGCACCGAAAACCCGCGCCTGGTAGAAGCCTTCGGCGTCAACGTGCCGGTGATGATCACGCTCACCTACGCATTCGGCGCGGCGCTGGCGGCCTTTGCCGGCGTGCTGGCGGCGCCGGTCTATCAGGTCACGCCGCTCATGGGCCAGAACCTCATCATCGTGGTGTTCGCGGTGGTGGTGATTGGCGGCATGGGCTCCATCATGGGCTCCATCCTCACCGGGCTGGGCCTGGGCGTGATCGAAGGCTTCACCAAGGTGTTCTACCCCGAAGCCTCGTCCACCGTGGTGTTCGTCATCATGGCCATCGTTCTCCTCATTCGCCCCGCCGGCCTGTTCGGCAAAGAGAAGTGATTCCAGGGGCTGCACGCATGAACTCGAAACAACTCGCCCCCATTGGCTATGGCCTGCTCCTGCTGGGCCTGATCGCCGCACCCTTCCTGGGTGCCTACCCGGTCTTCGTGATGAAGCTGCTGTGCTTCGCACTGTTTGCCTCGGCCTTCAACCTGCTGCTGGGCTACACGGGCCTGCTGTCGTTCGGCCACGCCGCCTTCCTGGGCGGTGCGGCCTACGTGACGGGGCACTCCATCAAGGTCTGGGGCGCCACGCCCGAGATCGGGCTGCTGCTGGGCCTGCTGAGCGGCGCGCTGCTGGGCCTGGTGATGGGCTTCTTCGCCATTCGCCGCCAGGGCATCTACGCCACCATGATCACGATGGCGCTGGCGCAGATGCTGTTCTTCGCCGCGCTGCAGGCGCCCTTCACCGGCGGTGAGGACGGCCTGCAGGGCGTGCCGCGCGGCAAGCTGTTCGGCGTGCTCGACCTGTCCAGCGACCTGACCATGTACTACGTGTGCCTGATCGTGGTGGTGGTGGCCTTCCTGCTGATCGTGCGCACCATCCACTCGCCGTTCGGGCAGGTGCTCAAGGGCATCAAGGAAAACGAGCCGCGTGCCATCTCGCTGGGCTACGACACCAACCGCTTCAAGCTGCTGGCCTTCGTGATCTCGGCCGCCATCGCGGGGCTGGCCGGGGCGCTCAAGACGCTGGTGCTGGGCTTCGCCACGCTGACGGACGTGCACTGGAGCGCCTCGGGCCACGTGGTGCTGATGACGCTGGTGGGGGGCCTGGGCACGCTGAGCGGCCCGCTGGTGGGCTCGGCCGTGGTGGTGCTGCTGGAGAACAAGATCGGCGAGCTGGGCACGCTGCTCGCGCAACTCACGACCATCGACTGGTTCAACACCTTGGGCGAGTCGGTGACCATCGTCACGGGCCTGATCTTCGTGGTCTGCGTGCTGGCCTTCCGTCGCGGCATCATGGGAGAGATCATCGCCTGGCTGGAGCGCCGCCGCACGGGGGGCAGCGGCAGCCACTGACGCCCTCGTCACCGCATGCCGGCTGGGCCAAGCCCCAGGCCGGCGGCACCCTCGGCCATGCGCGGCAACCGCCCTGCATGGCCGCTTTGTTTTTGATAGCTGACGGCGCTTGTTGTGTCTAGGTTTTAGATACAAACCGGGTGGAAATGCCCAAAAGCAAAGCGCTGGCAGCTATCACATGCATAGCGACAGGCTGCGCCGTCAGCCCAGCCGCAGGCGCTGCGCATAGCCCGTCATTTCCAGATAGCCGCGCCCCACCTCGGGGCCGGCCGGTTCGCCCGCATCGCCCCGCGCCCGCGCTGCATGCAGCGCGCACAACCCTTCCCAGTAGATCGCGCCGGTGGAGCCGCGGCTGTCCAGCTCCTGCGCGTCCAGCAGCGCACGCACGATGAAGCCGCCCGCAGGCGTGTCCACGCGCCACTGCACCGGGTAGCGCGCGCCGCTGGCCGGGCTGTGCCAGTGGCGCAGCGGGGAGAACACCACGGCCTCGGACGCGAACACCTGCGCGGCGTCCGCTCCTGCGGGCCGCCAGGAACCCCCGGTCCAGAGCGTGCTGCCGTCGGCGCGCCGCAGGCGGAACGCGGTGAGTGCGGCGCCGTCGTGCAGGTTCATGCCGATCCAGTCCCAGCCCACGGCCTCGGGGTGCATCAGCGCCTCGCTCCACTCATGGTCCATCCAGGCGCGGTTGGCGGGCGCGGCCAGTGGTTGCACCGGCATGCGCCGGCCCGCGAGGGTGATGGCGCCCGTCACGGCCAACTGGGGCTGGCTGTAGTAGTAGCTGGCCTGCGCCGCGTCGGGCCCCTTGCGCGACAGGCCGGCCTGGCCCTGCAGCAGCACGGGCTGGGTGCTGGCGCAGTCCAGTTCCAGCGCAAATCCTTCTGCCTGCGCGCGCACCTCGTAGCGGCTGCCGCCCGGCGCGCTGCTGGCATGGCGCGTGAGCGACCAGTCGCGCAGGCGCACCTGCGTGTCGCCCTCCAGCGCCTGGGCAATGCCGAAGCCCGCGCGGGCAATGCGCTGGTCGTGCAATTGGCGACGGCCTTGCACGTCGGTCAGCGCCGCGTGCGCAAACACGAGCTGGCGCGCGGCGAAGGCCGACTGCATGCCCTGCGTGGCCTCCACGCGCGTGCGAAAGAAGGTGATCTGAAAGCCCCACAGTCGCTCGTCGGCCTGCGCATGGCCGGTGATGTACCACCACTCGGTGCGCAGATCGGGGTGGCTGCCGTGGTCGCGCGGGAAGGCCAGCGTGCGCGGCGCCAGGGCCCAGGCGGGAGCAGCCCAGCCGCAGGCAGCACTGCCCAGCGCGCCCTGGGCCGCGAATGCCAGCAGCGCGCGGCGCCCGATCATCAGGCCAGCAGCGCCTGCAGCCGCGCGTGCGCGGCCGCGCAGTCGCCCAGGCAGCGCTGCACCCAGGCGTCGTCATGGTAGGTGGGCAGGTAGCGCTCGCCCGCGTCGCACAGCAGCGAGAGGATCGACCCCTGCTGCCCCTGCGTGCGCATCTCCTGCGCCAGCCGCAGCATGGCGACGAAGTTGGTGCCCGTGGACGGGCCGACGCGCCGCCCCAGCAGGGTGGACAGCACGCGCATGGCGGCGACGGAGTCGTCGTCGGCCACTTCCTCCATGCGGTCCACCAGCGTGCGGATGAAGCTCGGCTCCACGCGTGGGCGGCCAATGCCTTCGATGCGCGAGCCCGGTGCGGTGAGCGTGGCGTCGCCCGTGCGGTGGTAGGCGCTGAACACCGAGCCCGCCGGGTCGGCCACGCACACCTGCGTGGCATGGCGCTGGTAGCGCACGTAGCGGCCTATGGTTGCGCTGGTGCCGCCCGTGCCCGCGCCCACCACGATCCAGCGCGGCACCGGGTGGCGCTCGCGCTGCATCTGGGTGAACATGCTCTCGGCGATGTTGTTGTTGCCGCGCCAGTCGGTGGCGCGCTCGGCGTAGGTGAACTGGTCCATGTAGTGGCCGCCCGTGTCGGCGGCGATGGCGCGCGCAGCGTCGTACACGTCGCCCGCACGCTCCACGAAGTGGCAGCGCCCGCCGTAGAACTCGATCAGCGCGATCTTCTCGGCCGATGTGCTGCGCGGCATCACCGCCACGAAGGGCAGGCCCAGCAGGCGCGCGAAATAGGCCTCGCTCACGGCGGTGGAGCCGCTCGATGCCTCCACGATGGTGGAGCCCTCGCGCACCCAGCCATTGCATAGCGCATACAGGAACAGCGAGCGCGCCAACCGGTGCTTGAGGCTACCCGTGGGATGGGTGGATTCGTCCTTCAAATACAGGTCGATGCCGGCGCTGGCGAACGCGGGCAGCGGCAGCGGGATCAGGTGGGTGTCGGCGCTGCGCTGGTAGTCGGCCTCGATGCGGGCGATGGCCTCGTGCAGCCAGCCGCTGCCGGCCGCCGGGGCGGAAAGAGAGGAGGGGGACAACATGGCCCGCATTGTCGGCGACTACCAGTCTTCCTTGACCGCCATCACCGCGTCCCGCCCCGCGGCCAGGCGGCCTGCCAGCCAGGCGGTCAGCGTGCCTACCGCCACCACGGCCAGGGCCAACGCGCCCAGGCGCGGCCAGGGAACGGCCAGGTCCATGGTCCAGTGAAAGCTCTGCGGGTTCACCACATGCACCAGCACCGCCGCCACGGCCAGGCCCAGCAGCGTGCCGGCCACCGCGCCCACGGCCGTCCAGGCCGCGCCCTCGCCGGCGACCACGGCCAGGATCTGCCGCCGCGTGAGCCCCAGGTGGGCCAGCAGCCCGAACTCCTTGCGCCGCGCCAGCACCTGCGCGCTGAAGCTGGCCGCCACGCCGAACAGCCCGATGCCGATGGCCACCGCCTGCAGCCAGTAGGTGACGGCGAAGCTGCGGTCGAAGATCGCAAGCGACCGTGCGCGGATCGCATCGGCCGAGGTGAATTCCAGTGCATCCGCCGCCGAGGCGCCCAGACTCTCGCGGGCCTGCTCCAGCACCTCGCTGCGCAGCGCGCCGGCCTCGCGGCCCGGCGCGGGCCACAGCGCCAGGTCGCTGGCGCGCGCGTCACCCGTCAGGCGCGCGAAGTCCTGCAGGTCCAGCGCGATGGCGCCGTGCTGGCGCACATAGTCGCGCCACACACCAGCTACGAAAAATGTAGCTGCTGGCGCTTTTCCAGACAGCGCTGGAGGCCTGAAAACCTCTGAAAGCCGCGGCCAGTCCGCGCCTGGGCGGGCGCCGTACAGGTCCACCACCGCCTCGCTCACATACACGCCGACGCGCCCTGGCGGCACGGGGCGCGCAGGGTCCACCAGTGGCAGAGCGCGGGCCGGGTCGCCCTCCAGCGGCCGGGCCAGCAGCGCGACGGGGGTGCGGTCGGGTGCCAGTTGCAGGCTGCTGGTGCGCAGCGCCTGCACGCGCGCCACGGCGGGCAGGCGCGCCACGGCATGGACGAAATCCGGGGGAAACACCGCGGCCTCGTCGCCGCTGGCGCCGCCGGCCGCGCGCAGGTACAGCGGCGCGGGCAGCACGCTGTCCAGCCACTGGCTGACCGAGCCGCGAAAGCTGCCCACCATCACCGTCAGCGCCACGGCCAGGCTCAGCGCCGCCACCACGCCGCCCACGGCCACGGCGGCGCTGGCGCGCATGCGGCGGGCGCGCTCCAGCGCCAGCAGGGCCAGGGCATGGCCCGCCGCCAGCGGCTGCAGCCGCGCCAGCAGCGCCTGCACCAGCCAGGGCAGCAGGGCAATGCCGCCGATCAGCAGCAGGCCCACCGCCACGTAGGCCGCCAGCGGTATGCCAAGAATTGGCGGAAGCTTTGCCAGTAAAGCGCTAGCAGCTATCAAAACAAGACCGATCCAGGCGCGCGCGCCGCGCCCGGCCTGCGCACCCAGGCCCTTGAGGGTCTGCGCCGGCGGCAGGTGCTGTGCATGGCGCGCGGGCCACCAGCCGCCGATCAGCGCGGCCGCTACGCCCAGCAGGCCGTAGAGGAGCGCCGCCGGTGTACTCCACTGCAGCGCAGGTTGTGCGCCGGTGAAGTAGCCGCCGCCCAGGTCGCCACCCAGCAGGGTGAGCGCCAGCGCCGCCAGCGCCGTGCCCAGGGCGATGCCGGCCACGCTGCCGATGAGGCCCAGCGCGCAGGATTCCAGCAGCACCAGCGCCTGGCGCTCGCGCGGCGTGGTGCCCAGCACGGCCAGCAGCGCGAACTGCGGCGCGCGCTGCGCCACGCTGAGCGCCAGCACCGAATACACCAGGAAGCCCCCGGTGAACAGCGCCACCAGCGCCAGCACCGTGAGGTTGACGCGGTACGCGCGCGAGAGGCTGTCCACCCGCTGTACATCGTCCTGCGGCGCGGCGAACTGCACGCCCGCCGGCCAGCCGGGCAGGGCGGCCAGCGCCTGCTGCACGCTGGCGGGCGTGCTGCCGGGCTGCAGCCGCAGGTCGATGCGGGTGAGTTGCCCCGCGCGGCCGAACAGATCCTGCGCCGCACCAATGTCCATCACCGCCAGGGGCGCGCCGCCCGCAGCCACCGTGCCCGCCACGCGCACGGGGTGCGCCGCCAGGCCTGCCTGCAGTGTGATGGCCGGGGTGTGCGCGTCGATGGCGCCCAGGCCCAGCGCCTGTTGCGCCGCAGGGTTGAGGAACACGCTGGCGGGCGCCAGCATGGCCAGGCGGTCGGCGCCGTCGTAGGCACGCGGCGCCAGGGCCGGCGCCATGGCGGGCAGCAGCAGCGCATCGGCGCCCAGCACGCGCAGCGCCACGGGTGTCTGGCCGCGGGTCGCGGACGCCCGTACCGGCACTTCCAGCCACGGGCTGGCCAGGCGCACCTGCGGCTGGCGGGCAACCTCGCCATAGAGCGATTCGGGCAGCGCGCCGCGTGTGGCGCGAAGTTCCAGGTCGGGCNGAAGGTGCGCAGCAGGGCGGTCAGCATGCCGCGATTGTGCGGCCCGCGGCGCATGGAGTTGCGCTGCATCAAATTCAAACGTGCGGGGGTTCTTGAACCGCGGCGCGACAGCGCCTATATGGCCTGAAGACGGCGGGGGATGACCTCGCCGGATGGATGGCCCGTGCGGGCCGCTTCACCTTGTTCTCGAAAGAAGGAGTTTCATCATGAATTCACTGGTCACCCGTGGCAGCTTGTTTGACGATTTCTTCAAGGACTTTGCGCCGGGCTTCTATGTCCGCCCGTTGCACGGCGATGGGCTGCCCACGCCGTCGCAGATCAAGATCGATGTGAAGGAGGATGACGCCGCCTACACCGTGCAGGCGGAAGTGCCGGGCGTACCCAAGGAAGACATCAATGTCTCCATCGACGGCAACGTGGTCAGCCTGCGTGCCGAAGTGCGCCAGCATGACGAGAAGAAGGAGGGCGAAAAGGTGCTGCGCAGCGAGCGCTACTATGGTGCCGTGGCTCGCAGCTTCCAATTGCCTGTGGATGTGGATGCGACCCAGGCCAAGGCCAAATACGACAACGGCGTGCTCACGCTCACCTTGCCCAAGAAGCAGGGCAACAAGACGCAGCGCCTGATGATCGACTAAGCAGTTCCTGCCGGGCGGATGCCCTGTGCCGTGAGGCGCAGCGCCCGGTCCGCCCGCGCCGCGGCGGCCTGCGAATGGGTCACCAGCACCAATGCGGCGCCGTGCTCGCGGGTCTGGGCGATGAGCAGATCCATGACCAGCGCCGCCGTGGTGGGGTCCAGGTTGCCCGTCGGCTCATCGGCCAGCAGCAGAGCGGGGCGGTGCACCAGCGCGCGGGCAATGGCCACGCGCTGCAGCTGTCCCCCGCTGAGTTCCTGCGGCAGCCGCTCGCCCAGGCCTTCCAGGCCCACGGCGGCCAGCATGTGCTGCACGCGCTGCGCATCTGGGCGGTTGAGCAACATCAGCGGCAGGCCCACGTTCTGCGCCACGTCCAGATGCGGCAACACATGGAAGGCCTGGAACACGAACCCCACGTGGGCGCGACGCCACAGAGCGCGCTGCGTGTCGTCCAACTGCCCCAGATCTACGCCCTCGTGCAGCACCTGACCGGCATCCCAATGGTCCAGCCCCGCCAAGCAGTTGAGCAGCGTGGACTTGCCCACGCCCGAGTCGCCAACGATGGCGACGAACTCTCCGCGCTGCACCTGCAGATCCACGCCCTCGAACACCGCCTGCCCGCCGTAGCGCTTGGCAAGGCCGCGCACCTGCAGCAGGGACGTGGGTTGGGGGCTCATGCGCTGCCACCCCACACGCGCGCGCGCACGGCCTGCACCAGTTGCGCAGTGGCGTCGGGCGCGTCGCAGGCGATCGAATGGCGCTGGGGCATGCTGCGCAGCCAGGTGATCTGGCGCTTGGCCAACTGGCGCGTGGCGGCGATGCCGCGCTCCGGCAGGCTGCTCATCGGGTAGAGGCCGTCCAGTGACTCCCACGCCTGGCGGTAGCCCACGCAGCGCATGCTGGGCAGCTCGGCGTGCAGGTCGCCGCGCGCACGCAGGCGCAGGACTTCGTCCAGAAAGCCGGCGGCCAGCATGGCGTGAAAGCGCTCGGCAATGCGCCCATGCAGCCAAGCGCGGTCGTGTGGTTCCAAGGAAAAAAGGCTTGCAGCGCTCATCGGGCGGTCGCTGGCTGCTACGGTTTTGGTCGTGTGAAAGCTCGACAGCGGCCGGCCCGAGACATGCCACACCTCCAGTGCGCGCTGGATGCGCTGGCTGTCGCCGGGTGCCAGGCGCGCGGCGGTCGGCGGGTCCACGCGCGCCAGTTCGGCATGCATGCCGCTCCAGCCGATGGCGGCGGCCTGGGCCTCCAGGCGCGCGCGCACGGCGGCGTCGGCGGGCGGCATGTCGTCGATGCCGTCAAACAGCGCCTTGAAGTACAGCATGGTGCCGCCCACCAGCAGCGGTAGCGCGCCGCGCGCGCGGATCTCGCCGATCAGGCGCGTGGCGTCCTGCACGAACTCGGCCGCGCTGTAGGCCTGCAGCGGGTCGCGGATGTCGATCAGGTGGTGCGGCACGCGCGCCTGCTCGGCGGGCGTGGGCTTGGCGGTGCCGATGTCCATGCCGCGGTACACCAGTGCCGAGTCCACGCTGATGATCTCCACCGGCAGGCGGGGGGCGAGCGCGTCGGCAATGGCAAACGCCGCTGCCGTCTTGCCCGAGGCCGTGGGCCCGGCCAGTGCGAGCGCGGGGATGTGGTCAGCGGGCATGGGCAACCTCCTGCGGGGCATGGCGCTGCACCAGCGTCCAGGCAATGGCGGCCAGCAGCAGCGACCACAGGGCCACGCCTTGCACCAGCGGCCACACGCTGCCGTCCAGCGCCCCGCCCAGCCACTGGCCGATGGCGAAGCCCGCCAGCATCATCATGAAACCATTGAGCGCCGAGGCCATGCCCGCCGCCTGCGGGAACGGGCCCACCGCGCCCGACTGCCCGCAGGGCTGGTGGATGCCGTGGCCCACCATGTAGAGGTAGAACGGCGGCAGCAGCGCGGCCACGCTATGCCAGCCCAGTGCGGCGGCGAGCAACATCAGCAGGCCGCCGCTGGCCGACAGCGCGCCGGCGATGGCGACCGTGCGCTTGAGGCCCTGGCGCGCCAGCAGCCGCCGGCACAGCAGCGTGCCCAGCAGGTACGCCACGGCCGTGGACAGCAGCGCCAGCCCGTACTGCGTGCGCGAAATGCCCAGCACGTCGAGATAGACAAAGGACGAAGCAGCCAGGAAGGTGAACAGCCCGCCATAGCTGGCCGTGGTGAGCAGCGAGAACGCCCAGAACGCGGGCGTGCGCAATACCTGCGCCGCGGTGCCTGCCAGCATGGCGGGGCGCAGGGCGTGCGGGTTGCGCTGGTGCAGCGTCTCGGGCATGCGCATCGCCACCAGCGCCAGCGTGCCCATGGCGTAGCCGGTGAGCGCCAGCAGTGCCGCGCGCCAGTTGAACCATTCGGTCAGCAGCCCGCCCAGCGGCGCGCACAGGCAGGCCACGAGCCCCAAGCCGGTCAGCGCCTTGGACATGGCGCGTGCGCCCGCCAGCGGCGTGTACAGGTCGCGCACGATGGCGCGCGCGCACATCACCACGGCGCCCATGGCGACGCCCTGGGCCGTGCGCCAGGCAATGAGCACCGCCATGGACGGCGCCAGCGCCGCGCCCACCGCCGCCAGCGTGTACATCGCCAGCCCGGCGAGCAGCACCGGCCGGCGGCCGAATCGGTCGGACAGCGGCCCCCATGCCAGTTGCGAGCAGCCAAAGGCCAGCAGCAGCGCGGACAGCGTGAGTTGGCCTGCGGCCACGGGTGCGTTCAGGCTGCGCGTGAGCGCGGGCAGGGCGGGCAGGTACAGATCGGTGGTGACGGGCTGGATGCTCAGCAGCAGGGCCAGCACCAGGATGGCCAGGCCGGGAGGCACAGGCACGGGTACCGCAGGCGCCTGCTGCGGGCCGATGGCGGCGGACGGGACGGACATGATGCGCGCGAGGGTAGCAGAGTCGATGGCGCGAAAGACCCAAGGCCCCGCACCCCCGCCGGGGCTTGGATCGGTGCGCAGGGCAGGCCCAACGCATTTGGATGAAAATGGCCTGTACCGCCCTATGGACAAGCGCGAGCAGCTATGAAAAACATAGTCCACTGCGCGCATTCAGCTTCGAGCAACGCCGTGACCTCCACCACCCGCATTCCCTTGCTTATCCTCAACGGCATGACGCCGCAGCACCTGGACCAGATCGGCCAGCGTTTTGACGTCTGCTATGCCCCCACGCCCGACGCGCGCGCCCAGGCCATCGCACAGCAGGGCGCGCGCTTCAGGGCGGTGCTGACCATCGGCGCCGTCGGTCTCACGGCGCAGGAGATCGCCGCCATGCCCGCGCTGGAGCTGGTGTGTGCCCTCGGCGCGGGCTACGAGAACGTGGCGCTGGACGCCGCCCGCGCGCGCGGCATTGCGTTGGCCAACGGCGCGGGCACCAACGACGACTGCGTGGCCGACCATGCGTTCGGGCTGCTGATTGCCATCGTGCGCGGCATGCGCACCCTGGACCAGCAGTGCCGCGCCGGCGTGTGGCGCGACGCGATCGGCCTGCCGCCCAATGTCTCGCGCAAGCGGCTGGGCATCTTCGGGCTGGGCACCATCGGCCACAAGATCGCGCGCCGCGCCGCAGGCTTTGACATGGAGATCGGCTACCACAACCGCAGCCCGCGCGCGGAGGTGCCGCACCGCTACTTCCCCAGCCTGCAGGAGCTGGCCGCCTGGTGCGACGTGCTGGTGTGCGCCACGCCGGGCGGGGCGTCCACGCGCCACCGCGTCAATGCCGAGGTGCTGCAGGCGCTGGGCCCGCAGGGCTACCTGGTGAACATCGCGCGGGGCAGCGTGGTGGACACGCAGGCCCTGGCGACCGCGCTGCGCGAGCGCCGCATTGCCGGCGCGGGGCTGGATGTGTACGAGAGCGAGCCCGCGCCGCCGCAGGAGCTGGTGGGCCTGGACAACGTGCTGCTCACCCCGCACGTGGCCGGCTGGTCGCCCGAGGCCGTGCAGGCCAGCGTGGACCGCTTCCTGGCCAACGCCGAGGGCCACTTTGCGGGGCGCGGCGTGGTCTCGCCGATCTGACCGCGGACTACAGCGCCGCGCGCAGGCGCTCGGCATAACCGGCCAGCACGGCGGCTGGCGGCTCCTTGCGTGGCCAGGTGAAGGTGATGCCGTCGTCCTCATGGCGCGGCACCACGTGCAGGTGCACATGCGCCACCGTCTGCCCGCCCAGCGCGCCATTGGCCTGCAGCAGCGTGAGCCCCGGCGGGTCGAACGCGGTGCGCACCGCCAGCGCGACGCGGCGCGCGGTCTGCATCAGCGCCGCGGCCTCTTCGGGGGTCGTGTCGAGCAAGGTGGCTGCATGCCGTTTGGTCGCGACGAGGACATGGCCCGGCGTGACCTGGCCGATGTCCATGAAGGCGATCGTGAGCGCGTCCTCATAGACCTTGGCACTGGGGATCTCGCCGGCCACCAGCCGGCAGAAGATGCATTGGCCGGGCGGCGAGGTGTCAACGAACATGGGCACGGGCGGTCTCTCCTGTAGGTTGGAATATCCAGGTTGGCCGCGGATGGGGATGCGGCGACTCTGTCGCGCTGGAGTGTAAGGACCTAGGGCCTGTTCACACTATTTTTGCCAGATGCGTTGCGATCAAAAAGGGCCAGGCGCAAGGCGCCAAACGAAGCTGGGGTGCTACCCCAGCGAGGCTTGGCAACGCCGCGAATGGCCCTTTTTGATCGCAACCCGGAGGGAACGGAGTGAAAACCGCGCCATTCGTCGTTGCCCTCCTAGCCAAGGCCCCGGCCTTGGCGTCGTCACGCGCCTAGATTGGCGCGGTTTTCACGCCATTCGCACTGGCAAAAATAGTGTGAACAGGCCCTAGTGCACGCCGGCCCGGGCCCGCGGCGCGGCGCGCGCCGCATCGATGGTCGTCAAGGGCGATTGCAGGCAGACCAGCCGCCTGGGCCGGCGTCGCGCCAGGCGATGCCCGCGTGCGACTGCTTGGCATCGCGCTTGGCCAGCGCCGCGAGGTTGGCCACCTCTTCGGCATGCTCCATGCTGCCCGGCGACACGCGCACCGCGCCGATCGACAGCGTGGTGCAGCGAAAGAAACGGTTCACGCCATGCCGGTCCTCGGCCCAGATGCCGCCTTCTTGGCGCGCGGATTCATCGAACAGGGCGATGGCCTCGCGCGCGAACGAGTCCACGATGCGCTGGCAGCGCGCCAGCCAGTCGCTGCTCTGGAACAGCAGCATGAAGTCGTCACCGCCCACATGGCCCACGAAGTCGGCCCGCGGGTCGCAGTGCGTCAGCGCCAGCCGCGCCACCAAGCGGATCATCTGGTCGCCGCGCCAATAGCCGTAGTGGTCGTTGAAGGGCTTGAAGTGGTTCAGGTCGGCGTAGCAGGCGACGAAGGCCGCGCGGTGGTCCAGCAGGCGCTGCATGTGCAGGCTGATGGGGATGTTGCCGGGCAGGAAGGTGAGGGGGTTGGCGTGGCGCGCGGCCTCGATGCGCGCTTCGGTCACGCCGCGCACCAGTTGCTCGCCGGTGCCCAGGCCCGCGTAGCGCCCGTTGTCGGTGACGATGAAACCGTCGTTGAGGTAGCGCTGGTCCTGCGAGGTGAGGATGCCCACCAGATGCTCCACGTCGCAGTCCATCTCCACCACGCGCGGCGACGTACTGGCGAACGCCATGCAGGGCTTGCGGCCGTGCACCTCGCGAAAGTACAGCGTGGCGTAGTGGTTCATGAACTCTTGGCGGTTGATGAGCGCCACGGGGCGTTCGCCCTCCAGCACCGCAATGGCGTGCAGATCGCCATGCGTGCGAAACAGCTCGGCCACCGCGTCGTTGCTGGTGCAGGGCGTGACGGTGGGCGCCTGCGCCATGAGCAGGTTGCGCAGGATGCCCGGGCGCATGGGCTGGCCGCCGTGCGGCAGCACGGCCACGCGGCGGTCCCGCAGCACGGACAGCGCGGGCGGCTCGATCGCCAGGCGAGCGGTACGCGCGGGCCGGCCCAGCAGGTAGCCCTGGCCGTAGGAAATATCGAGGTCGCGCAGCGCGCGCAGCTCGTCGCTGGTCTCGATGCCTTCGGCCACCAGCGTGGTGCCGAACACTTCGGCAATGCCGCGGATCGCCTGCAGCATCTGCAGCTTCTCGGGGTGCTGGCCGATGTCGCGCGTGAAGTACTTGTCGATCTTCACGAAGTCGGGGCGCACCTCCGACCACAGGCGCAGGCTGGAATGGCCGTCGCCGAAGTCGTCCAGCGCCAGGCGCATGCCACTGGCGTGCACCTGGCGCAGTGCGTCGCGCAGCGGCACCAGGTCGTGCACGCGCTCGTGCTCGGTGATCTCCAGCACCACCATGTGCGGCGCCACGCCCAGCCGACGCACCACGTGGGCCAGAGGCTCCGCGCCGCACAGCCCGACGCCCCAGACCAGCGCGTCGGCGCTGATGTTCACGAACAGCCGGCCCGGCGTGGCCTGCTGGCCCCATTGGGTGAGTGCCTGCGCGACGCACAGCAGTTCGAAGTCGTGCAGCAGGTCTTCGGCGCGTGCCTGGGCCAGCAAGGCGTCGGGCGAATGCAGCGGCGAGTTTTCCGGGCCGCGGATCAGCGCCTCGTGTGAATAGATGTTCCCCTCGCGCAGATCGGCCAGGGGCTGGAATACGCAGTGCAGCCCACCCGCGCGCAGCAGCCGCGCCAGCGGCCCTTCGCCCCGCCGCACCCTGGGTGACAGCGAAGGCAGCAGTGCGCGCAGAGACAGCCGCGGAGCATCAGGCATCGGTAGCAATTGGTAACTGTTAAAAGGGGAGCGTAGGCCTTCCGGGTGACAGGCCCGTGACGCGCATGCGCCTGGCAAGGGCGATGGCTGGTATTGAATTGATAGCTGCCGGCGCTCTTTTCGTAAGCGCCAGGGCCACTTTTCATTGGTATTTGCAGGCGAAAAAAAAGCACGCGGCGCCATGCGCCGCGTGCCGTGCAGTGGCCGACAGGGCCGGCTTCGTCAGAACCGGTGGCGGATGCCCACGCCGAAGCTGTTGCCCGTGGACTGGTTGGTGATCTTGTCGTTCATGTACATCGCGTACACGTCCGTGCGCTTGGACAGGTTGTAGTCATAGCCCAGCGTGAAGGTTTTGCGATCCAGGCGAAGCTGTTGCCCGTGGACTGGTTGGTGATCTTGTCGTTCATGTACATCGCGTACACGTCCGTGCGCTTGGACAGGTTGTAGTCATAGCCCAGCGTGAAGGTTTTGCGGTCCAGGTCCGAGTCCGTCAGCTCGGTCTTGACCCAGGAAGCCAACAGGCTGCCGCCGCCCAGCGGGGCCGATGCGCCGACCTGCATCGTCTTGGCCTTGCCGGGGCTGTTGTCGGCCTTGGTCTGGCCGTAGCTCAGGTACGGCTTCACGACGTTGAAATCGTAGGCCGCGGCCAGCATCCAGTCCTTCTTGGTCGTGCCCAGGTAGGTGCCCTGGCCGGGGTTGCTGATCTGGTCGCGCTCGTAGTAGCCAGTCAGCGTCAGCGGGCCGCCGAAGTAGAAGAAATTAGCGCCGACGTTCTTCTTGCCGTTATCGCCCGGCAGTTCGCCGAACTGGTACTGCAGGTTGGCCTTGAAGCCGCCGATGTCGGGCGTGCTGTAGGCGATCTGGTTGCTCCAGCCTGTGTCGGACGGGGTGGTGGCCTGCCAGCCGGAGGCGTTGAACAGCGGCACGTTCTTGTGCAGGATCAGCGGCGAGAACGTGAACGAGTCGCCCAGCGGGTTGCCCACCACGGACGGCAGGAAGTTGGGTGCCATCCAGCGGCCCAGCAGCACGGAGCCAAAACTGCCCGACAGGCTCACGTTGGCGTCGCGCGAGAAAAACGTATCGCCCGGAAAGCGGCCCTGGGTGCCGGCATCCACCTGGATGAACGAGGTGAGCTGGAAGTTGGCCTTCAAGCCGCCGCCCAGGTCTTCGGAGCCGGTGAAGCCGAACCACGAGGTGGTCATGCCACCGCTATTGACCACCGAGCGGCGGTCGGCGTCGCCGGCCATCTTCATGGAGCCGACGTAGACGTCGGTCAGACCCGAAAGCGTGACGGAGGTCTGGGCGTGCGCCGTGGCCGCGCACAGCGTGGCGGCGGCAATAGCGATCAAATGGCGGTACATGGGTTCTCCTCTGTAGGGCGAGGATGCGCGGCTGGCGCAGGGGTTGTTATGACGGTTTCGTGTCAGGCAGCTGATTGTGGTCAAGCAAACATCATGCCGCCAGCTTTTTTCGTGTTTTTGCAACACTGTGAACGCAAGTTGTTGCGCCCGGACCCGCCGGAACGGCGCGTGAGGCGGCCCGGCACGCCGGCGGTTGCACGTTCACTTTTGATTTCGCTCAAAGCAGGACGGGCGGTGCGCCGGCACAGTGGCGGTCATGTTCCCCCTACCGTCCTCCGACCAGTCCGCACAGATCGAGGTGGCCACCGCGGGCGAGGTGCTGCGTGAGCGCCACCAACAACCTGCGTCCGTGCTCTACCTTGACAGTGGCCGCGTGCTGCTGGGCGTGCGCGAGGACGGCGTGATGCGCCACCAGCTTGGTGTCGTCGAAGGGCCGTTCTGGCTCGACGCCGCCACCGCGCTGCTGGAGCAGCCCTGCGCCGTTGACATGGTGGCGGACACCCGCGTGCAGTTGCGCCGGCTGCCGCTGGAGGACTTCAAGCGCACCTTTGATGAGTTGCCCGTGGGCGCACAGGCGCTGCTGCGCGACATGGCCACCGGTTACTGCCAACAGACGGAACTGGCCGTGAGCCGCCTGGCCCAGGACGCAGAAGCCCGCTGCGCCCAGTGGCTGCTGCGCCATGCGCAAAACAGCGAAGACGGCGGCTTGCGCGTCACGCTGCACCAGCGCAAGCGCCTGATTGCAGCGCAGTTGGGCATTGCGCCCGAGACGCTCTCGCGTGTGCTGCGCCATCTGCGCGAGCACGGCCTGATCGCTGGCACGGGCAACGTGCTGAGCCTGCCGCAGCCCCGCGCGCTGCAGATGGTGGCCGGCGCCTGAGCACACGCTGGGCACTCCGCCCGATGGGGCCGCTGCGGCGGCCCTTTTGCATCCAGTTGTTACCACTCTCTACCTGAAGGCCTGAGGCGTCAGGGTTTTTCCCGCGCCGTCACAGGGTTCCACCCAGTCTGGAGCTGGGGGTGCCTGCGTATATTGGTTCGAGCCTCTGGTGAGGCAGTCCCCCTACGACCATGGTTCGCGCCTTCCACGATCCTCTCGTTTCGGGCGCTTCGAACGCGGAGCGCCCATGACACCGCCCGAGCATGTTGCCGCGTGGGAAGACGTGGCGCCCGAGCGGGAGCCTGAAGGCTTCGCATGGCTGCCCGGTCCGCTGGTGGGCAAGCTGCTGGCGGTGGCGGCGCTGGCCATCGTGCTCTCCGCAATGCTCACCGTGTGGGTGCTGTCGCGCGCCGCGGGCCAGGAGGTCATGCAGCGCCTGGTCAGCCAGCAGAACGACGAGGTGGAACTGGTGGCGCGGTTGCTGGCCAGCAAGATCGAGCAGAGCCAGAAGGTGCTTGCCACCGTGGCCGAGGGCATTACCCCCGAGCTGTTGGAGTCCCCCGCGTCGCTGGAATGGCTGCTGCAGCAGGGCCTGCCGGCCGTGCGCTTCTTCGACGCCATCCAGGTTGCGCGCAAGGACGGCAACCTCGCCATCAACCTGCGCTATGGCAAGCTGGAAAAGGCCTCGGGTCTGGACCCGGGCGAGCGCGATTACCTCGTGCGCACGCTGCTGGACGGCAAGCCGCTGGTGTCAGGCCTCATCGGCGCCACGCCGGCCGAGGCGCGCGTGATGTTCACCATGCCGCTGCTGCGGGGGGAGGGGCGCGTCATCGGGGCCGTGGCGGGCGTGCTGCGGCTGCAATCGCAGGGACTGCTGCCGCATTCCCTGGCGCTGCCTGCGCGCAGCGACTCGCAGCTGGTGGTGTTCACGCGCGACGGGGTGATCCTGGCGCACCCCAATATGGAGCGCGTGCTGGGCCAGGTGGCCGACGAGCCCGGCCTGGGCGAGGCCTATGCGCGCTGGCGCCGCGCGGACGATGCCCCGCTGGCCGGGCGCGCACAAACCACCGTGCAGGCGGACCACGTGGTGAGCTTGGCCAGCGTGCCCATGCCGCAATGGGTGGTGGCCCGGGTGAGCGCTTCGCAGGCCGTGCTGGCGCCAATGCAGGGTGTCCAGCGCCGGGCCTGGGCGCTCGCGGCCGCGGCCACGGCGCTGGTGGCCCTGTTGGCGCTGGGCGCCATGCTGTGGATCGCGCGCCCGCTGATCTTGCTGCGCCAGCGTGCCCGAGCGCTGATGGACGCGGAGGCCGCTGGTGCGCCGGCGGGCGGGTCCGCCGGGCATGACGGCCCATGGCCGCACAGCCCTGGCGAGGTGGACGATGTGGTGCGCGTCTGCACCCGGCTGCTGGAACACCGGCGGCTGCAACAGCGCGGGTCGGAAGCGTCGGCGCGCCAGCTGCGTGCGGTGCTGGCGCACGTGCCGCTGGGCATCGTCGTCAGCCGCGACGAGCAGGTGGAGGTCGTGAGCCAGCAGGCCGGCCGCATGCTGGGCTATGCGCCGGCGCAGCTCCAGGGGCGCCGGCTGACGGATCTGCTGGCCTCGCCGCCCGGCGCAGCGGATGTGGCCCAGCAGGTGCGTGCGCGGTTTACGGCCCACGGCAGCTTCGATGGCGAACTGCCGCTGCTGCGCAAGGACGGCAGCACGCTGTGGGTGCGGGCGCAGGGGCAACTGGTGGAGCCCGGCGTGCCGTCCAGCGGCCTGGTGTGGACGCTGGAAGACTTCACTGCGGAGCGTGCAGCGCGCCAGCAGCAGTCCTGGGAGCGCGCCCACGATCCCTTGACCCAACTGCTCAACCGTGCGGAGTTTGAGTTGCGCCTGCAGATGCTGCTGGATGCGCGTGCTGCGCGGGGCCCGCGGGGTGTGCCGGAAGAAGACGGCGGGGTGCTGCTGTTCATGGACCTGGACCATTTCACCGTGGTCAACGACGTTGCCGGCCATGATGCGGGCGATGACGTACTGCGCCATCTGGCACGTCTGCTCGAATCGGAAGTGCGGCACAACGGCTGGGCTGCGCGCGTGGGCGGCGATGAGTTCGCCATCGTGCTGCCCGGCAGCTCCTTGGCGCGCGGGCAGGCCGTGGCCGAGCAGTTACGCGCCGCCGTGCAGGCGTGGGAGCCCGCATATGGCGGGCGCAGCTTCACCCTGGGCCTGAGCGTGGGGCTGGTCCCGCTGGCGCCCGGTGCGCACGGTGTGGCGGCGCTGCTTTATGCCGCCGACATGGCCTGCTACCAGGCCAAGCGCGCCGGGCGCAACCGCATCGCCGTAGGCAGCGTGCAGGTACCGGCCTGAACGGCTCGGCTGGCATGGCCGCACACGGCGGCGGGTTACTCCAGCCGCCCGATCGCGCGCAGCACGTTCTCTGCCGTGGCGGGCGCGGTCAGTTGCACGGGTGCGCGCGCATCGCCGCCGCCGTCCCCCCGGGCCGCAGCGATTGCATTGCGCAGTGCTTCGTACACGCTGATGGCCAGCATGAACGGCGGCTCGCCCACGGCCTTGCTGCCGCCCACGTTGTCCTCGCGGTTGGGCTGGTGCCACAGCTGCACGCGCAGGTGCTCGGGCACGTCGCCCGTGGCGGGGATCTTGTAGGTGCTGGGGGCGTGCGTGGCCAGGCGTCCTTCGTCGTTCCACACCAGTTGCTCGGTGGTAAGCCACCCCATGCCCTGCACGAAACCGCCCTCGATCTGGCCGAGGTCGATGGCCGGGTTGATGCTGTGGCCCACGTCGTGCAGGATGTCCACGGCCAGCACGCGGCTCTCGCCGGTGTGGGTGTCGATGGCCACCTCGGTGCAGGCGGCGCCATAGGCGAAGTAGTAGAAGGGCCGGCCGGTGAGCGTGGTCTTGTCGTAGTGGATCTTGGGCGTGCGGTAAAAGCCGTCGCTCCACAGCTGGATGCGGTTGGCGTAGGCCTCCTTCACCACGTCCTCCCAGCGCCGCGTGCGCTTGGGGGATATGACCTGCCCACCCGCGAAGCGGATGGCGCCCGCGCCGCAGCCGTCCAGCCCGCAGACGAACGCCGCCAGGTTGTCGCGCACATGGCGGGCCGCGAACTGCGCGGCGCGGCCGTTCAGGTCGGTGCCGCTGCTGGCGGCGGTGGCGCTGGCGTTGGGCACCTTGGCGGTGTCGCTGGTGGTGACCAGCACGCGGGAGAGGGGCACGCCCAGCTCATCGGCCACGATCTGCGCCACCTTGGTGTGCAGGCCCTGGCCCATCTCGGTGCCACCGTGGTTCACCTGCACGCTGCCGTCGGTGTACACATGCACCAGCGCCCCGGCCTGGTTGAACAGCGTGGCCGTGAAGCTGATGCCGAACTTCACCGGCGTCAGGCCCAAGCCGCGCTTGAGCACGGGGTTCGCGGCATTCCATGCCGAAACGGCCTCTTGCCGTTGCCTGTAGAGCGCGGACTGCTCCAATTGCGGTAGCAACTCGTGCAGGATGTTGTCCTCCACGGTCATCTGGTAGTGGGTCACGTTGCGCTCATGCAGCCCGTAGAGGTTGGCCAGGCGCACGTCCAGCGCGTCCCGGCCCAGGGCGCGGGCGATGTCGCCCAGAATGGTTTCGATGGCGATCACCCCCTGCGGTCCGCCAAAGCCGCGGAACGCGGTATGGCTCTGGGTGTGCGTCTTGCAGCGGTACGAGGCGATCTCCACATGCTCCAGGAAGTACGCGTTGTCGCAGTGGAACACCGCGCGGTCGGCCACGGGGCCGGACAGATCGGCGCTGAAGCCGCAGTTGGCGGCCATCATCAGTTTGAGGCCGGTGATGCGCCCGGCGTCGTCAAAGCCCACATCCCATTCGTAGGCGAAGGGGTGGCGCTTGCCGGTGACCATGAAGTCGTCGTCGCGGTCCAGGCGCAGCTTGACTGGCCGGCCGAACTTGTGCGCCGCCAGCGCCGCCCACACGGCCAGGTGGCCGGCCTGCGTTTCCTTGCCGCCAAAGCCGCCGCCCATGCGCCGGCACTCCACGCGCACCGCGTGGCTGTCGATGCCCAGCGCATGCGCCACCCAGTGCTGCACCTCGCCGGGGTGCTGGGTGCTGGAGTGGATCAGCCACTGCCCCTGTTCCTGCGGCAGGGCATAGGCGATCTGACCCTCCAGATAGAAATGCTCCTGCCCGCCGACTTCCAGACGCCCCTGCAGGCGGTGCGGCGCCTGCGCCAGCGCCTGGGCCGCGTCGCCCCGGCGTACGTGCACGGGCGGTAGAACATAGCTCTCGGCGGCCAAGGCGTCCTGTACGGTGAGGATGGCGGGCAGGGCGGTGATGCTCAGCTTCACCTGCCGCGCCGCGCGCCGCGCCTGCATGACCGACTCGGCCACCACCAGGCCGATCACCTGGCCGATGTGTTGCACCGTAGCCTGAGCGAACACCGGCTCATCATGGGCGAACGCCGCCAGTACCGGATCGCCCGGAATGTCCTGTGCCAGCACCACGCCGTGCACACCCGCGAGCTGCAGCGCGGCTTGCGTGTCCACGCTTTCCAGCCGCCCGTGCGCCACGGTGCTGAGGATGGGGGCGGCGTAGAGCGTGCCCTTTACCTCGGGCAGGTCGTCGATGTAGTGAGCGCTGCCCGCCACCTGTGCGCGTGCGCTCTCGTGCGCGTGGGGCTGGCCCATGGCGGGCTGGCCCATGGCGGGCTGGCCCATCGCGGGTTGGGTCATGGCCGGTGGGTTGCCAGCGGCCGCGCGGCCAGCGGTCGTGCGCGCAGTGGGAGCGTGGTCGTCATCGCGCTTCATGGCGTGGCCTCCAGCGTCAGGGGTTGCAGGCGCTCCAGCGCTGGGGTTTCCGCACCGCCGCGGGTCTCGCGCCAAAAGCGGCGCACCAGCGCGCCTAGCACTTCACGGCGATAGGCGCCGCTCGCGCGCATGTCGCTGATGGGGTTGAATTCGGCCTGCAGCACGGCGGCGGCGCGCTCCGCCGTTGCGGCGGTCCAGGGCTGGCCGGTCAGCGCAGCCTCGGTCTGGCGGGCGCGTGCCGGGGTGGCGGCCACGCCGCCCGCGCCGATGCGCGCCTGGGTGATGGTCTGCCCTTCGATGCGCAGCTGGATGGCCAGGCACACGGCAGAGATGTCGTCGTCGAAGCGCTTGGAGACTTTGTAGGCCGCCAGCCGCTGGTCCGCCAGCCCCTGGTCCGGCGTGGGCAGAGGTAGGTGGATGAAGGTGAGCAGCTCGTCTGCCGCCAACTGGTTCTGCCGGTAGCCGGTGTAGAAATCCTCCAGGGGCATGCGCCGGCTGCCGCGCGTGCTGGCCAGCTCCACCTGCGCCCCCAGCGCGATCAGCAGCGGCATCGAGTCGCCAATGGGCGAGCCGTTGGCCACGTTGCCCCCCAGCGTGCCGCTGTTGCGCACCGGCAGACCCGCAAAGCGCGCGGCAAAGCGGTGCAGTTGCGGCCAGCGGGCCTGCAGCGCAGAGAAGGCATCGGTGAGCGATACGGCCGCGCCCAGCGTGAGCTGGCCGTCGTGCTCGGCCACGCCGGTCAGTTCCGCGGCGCGCGTCACGTCCAACAGGCGCGGGAAGCGGCGGTGCTGCTTGGTGATCCACAGGCCCAGGTCGGTGGCGCCGGCCACCAGTTGCGCGTCGGGGTGGGCGGCGCGCGCGGCCAGCAGATCAGGGAGCGTGGCCGGCGAGATATAAGAGAAATCGGCCTCTAGCGCTTGCGGGGTAAGCGCAAGTAGCTCCAATTGTTGTAGCAATGCGGTTTCATCCACCTGCACGCGCGGCAGTTGCTGCATCTGCTGCGCGGCATCCAGGATGGGGCGGTAGCCCGTGCAGCGGCACAGGTTGCCCGACAGCGCCTCGGCCGCCTGCGTGCGCGTGATGCCTCGGTTCTGGCAGACCTCGTTCTGGTACAGGCCGAACAGGCTCATGGCAAAACCCGGCGTGCAAAACCCGCATTGCGAGCCGTGGCATTGGACCAGCGCCTCCTGCACGGGATGCAGTGCGCTGCCCTTTGGGCCGGACGCGGGCCGGATCAGCGGGTCGTGCGCCAGATCCTCCACCGTCCACAGCGCCATGCCGTCGATGGAATGGGCCAGGCGGATGCAGCTGTTGACGGCCTGGTAGTGCATGCGGCCCTGGCGCGCCTCGCCCAGCACCACGGTGCAGGCGCCGCAGTCGCCTTCGCCGCAGCCCTCCTTGGTGCCGGTGGCGCCCAGGTCCTCGCGCAGAATCTCCAGCAGGGTGCGGTCGGGCGCGATGCCGTGCAACTGCACGGTCCGGCCGCGGCGGATGAAGCATAAGGGGCGGGGCGTTGTCATGTGCCCAAGGGTATGCCGCAGGCGCCGGCTTGACCATAGGGCGGTACACATAACCCCGCCGGCGTGGTTGGTGGCCGACGGTTTGCTATAAAAAAAGTAGCTGCTGGCGCCCGGTGGGTCGGCGCCGCATGCTGTTTTGATTCCAGGCAGCCGTCCAAAAAACTAGGAGACAATCGCAGGATGAATCCCTCACCCCCTTCTGCCCCCGCCACCGGCGCGCCGCGGCTGCAGCTGACGGGCATCACCAAGCGATACCCGGCCGTGGTGGCCAACGATGGCGTATCGCTCACGGTGCAGCCCGGCGAGGTGCATGCGGTGCTGGGCGAGAACGGCGCCGGCAAGTCCACGCTGATGAAGATCATCTACGGCGCCGTGAAGCCCGACGAGGGCCAGATGCTGTTCGACGGCCGCCCCGTGCAGGTGCGCAATCCGCAGGAGGCGCGCCAGCTGGGCATTGCCATGGTGTTCCAGCATTTCAGCCTGTTCGACACCCTGACCGTGGCCGAGAACGTCTGGCTGGGCCAGGACAAGAGCGTGCCGCTGGCCGAGGTGGAGCGCCGCATCCGCGCCACGGCCTCCGAGTACGGCCTGGGTATCGACCCGCTGCGGCCCGTGCACACCCTGAGCGTGGGCGAGATGCAGCGCGTGGAGATCATCCGCGCGCTGCTCACGCAGCCCAAGCTGCTGATCTTGGACGAGCCCACCTCGGTGCTCACGCCGCAGGCGGTGGACAAGCTCTTCGTGGTACTCAAGCAATTGGCCAGCGAGGGATGCAGCATCCTGTACATCAGCCACAAGCTGCATGAAATCCGCGCGCTGTGCACGGCCTGCACGGTGATGCGCGGCGGGGTGGTCACAGGCGTGTGCGATCCTTCGCAGGAGTCCAACGCGTCGCTGTCGCGCATGATGATCGGCGCCGAGCCGCCGGCCCTGGCGCACCGTGAGGTGACCACGGGCGGGGTGGTGCTGCGCGCCAGTTCCTTGAGCCTGCCGGCGGCCGACCCCTTCGGCGTGCCGCTCATCGACATCGACCTGGAGGTGCGCGCGGGCGAGGTGGTGGGCATTGCCGGCATCTCGGGCAATGGGCAGAAAGAGCTGCTCTACGCCCTGTCGGGCGAGGACCAGCGCGCCGCGCCCGCCATGGTGCAGGTGGCGGGGCCGCAGGGGCTGGTGCCCGTCGGCCGCATGAACCCGCGCCAGCGCCGCGCGCTGGGCCTGCACTTCGTGCCCGAAGAGCGCCTGGGCCGCGGCGCCGTGCCCAGCATGGGGCTGGCGCACAACCTGCTGCTGACCCGCACCGATGCGGTGGGCGCTTTCGGCTGGCTGCGCATGGGGCAACTGCAGGCGCAGGCGCGCGCCATCATCGCGCGCTTTCAGGTCAAGGCGGGCGGGCCGAATGCGGCGGCCAAGTCGCTGTCGGGCGGCAACCTGCAGAAATTCATCGTGGGGCGCGAGATCGACGCCGGCCCGCGTCTGCTCATCGTCTCGCAGCCCACCTGGGGCGTGGACGTGGGCGCGGCCGCGCAGATCCGCGGCGAGATATTGAAGCTGCGCGACCAGGGCTGTGGCGTGCTGGTGCTCAGCGAGGAGTTGGACGAATTGTTCGAAATCTGTGACCGGCTGCACGTGCTGGCCAAGGGGCATCTGTCGCCGTCCGTGCCACGCGCCGAGGCGACGGTGGAGCGCATCGGCGAATGGATGAGCGGCCTGTGGCACGCCGAGGTGCAGGCGCACCTGCGCGCGACCAGCGCACCCGAGGAGGCCGGCCATGCTCAAGCTTGAGGCGCGCCCCGAGGCGTCGCGCCTGTTCGTTTTTGGCTCGCCGCTGCTTGCGCTGGCGATCACGGTGCTGATCGGCGTGCTGCTGTTTGCGGCCCTGGGCAAGGACCCGGTGCGCGGGCTGCAGGTGTTCTTCTGGGAGCCGATCAAGTCGCCCTATGCGTTGGGCGAATTGGCGGTGAAAGCCACCCCGTTGCTGCTCATCGCGCTGGGACTGGCGGTGTGTTTTCGCTCCAATGTCTGGAACATTGGCGCGGAGGGGCAGTTCGTGATCGGCGCCGTGGCTGCGGGCGGCGTGGCACTGCTGGCCGACAAGGCCACCGGTCCGTGGATCGTGCCTGTCATCCTGGTTGCCGGAGTGCTGGGGGGCATGGCGTGGGCGGGCATCACGGCGCTGCTGCGCGACCGCTTCAATGCCAACGAGATCCTGGTCAGCCTGATGCTGGTGTACGTGGCCACGCTGTTGCTGGGCTATCTGGTGTACGGCCCCTGGAAGGACCCGATGGGCTTCAATTTCCCGCAGACCAAGATGTTCGAGCCCGTCACGCAGATGCCCAAGCTGTTCACGGGCTCGTGCGTGACCATCGGGTTGCCGCTGGCGCTGCTGGGTGCGGCGCTGCTGTGGGTGTTTCTGTTCCGCATGCGCGCGGGCTTCGCGCTGCAGGTGGGCGGGCTGGCGCCGGCGGCGGCGCGCTACGCGGGCTTTTCGTCGCGGCGCGCGCTGTGGACGGCGCTGCTGATCTCCGGCGGCCTGGCGGGCCTGGCGGGGGCGCTGGAAGTGGCCGGACCCATTGGCCAGCTCACGCCGTATGTCCCGGCGGGCTATGGCTTTGCGGCCATCATCGTGGCCTTCGTAGGGCGGCTGCATCCGGTGGGCATGGTGCTGTCGGCGCTGCTGATGAGCATGTTCTACATCGGCGGCGAACTGGCGCAGTCGCGCATGGGGTTGCCGAAGTCGCTCACGGGCGTGTTCCAGGGCCTGCTGCTGTTCACGCTGCTGGCGTGTGACACCTTGATTGCCTACCGCGTGCGGTGGGTGGGTGCCAGGGGAGGGCGCGCGTGATGGAATCGTACGCATTGCTGCTGGGCAGCACGCTGAGCGCCGGCACAGTGCTGGCCATCGCCGCGCTGGGCCTGCTGATCAACGAGAAGGCCGGCATCGTCAACCTGGGGGCCGAGGGCATGATGCTGTGCGCGGCCATCGCCGCGTTTGCCACCGTGGTGCACACGGGCAGCTTCACGCTGGGGCTGCTCGCGGGCATGGCGGCCGGCGCGGTGCTGGCGGCGCTGTTCGGCGTGCTGGTGATCTGGTTCAACACCAACCAGTACGCCACCGGCCTGGCCCTGAGCCTGTTTGGCGTGGGCTTCTCGGCCTTCGTGGGCATCGGCTATGTGCAGGCCAAGCTGCCGGACACGCCCAAGTTCGCCTGGCCGGTGTTGGGCGATCTGCCGGTGGTGGGCCAGGCGCTGTTCAGGTTGCACCCGCTGGTCTATCTGACCGTGGTGCTGGTCGCGCTCATGGTGTGGTTCCTCTACCGCACGCGCGCCGGCCTGGTGCTGCGCTCGGTCGGCGAGTCGCCCGAATCCGCCCACGCGCTGGGCTACCCCGTGCGCGGCATTCGCCTGGGAGCCGTGGCGGCGGGCGGTGCGCTGTGCGGGCTGGCGGGCGCCTACATCTCCACCGTGTACACGCCGCTGTGGGTGGAGGGCATGGTGGCCGGGCGCGGCTGGATCGCGCTGGCGCTGACCACTTTCGCCACCTGGCGGCCCGCGCGCGTGCTGCTGGGCGCCTACCTGTTCGGCGGCGTGACCATGCTGCAGTTCCACCTGCAGGCCACGGGCGTGCAGGTGGCCAGCCAGTTGCTGTCCATGCTGCCCTACGTGGCGACCATCGTGGTGCTGGTCCTCATTTCGCGCAACCCGGCCTGGATTCGTGCGAACATGCCGGCCGCGCTCGGAAAGCCGTTCCATCCGGGCAGCTGACCCCGTTTTCCATCCATAAAACCCATCGCAATGAACGTACTGAACAAACGATCCCTTTTAAAGGCTGTGGCCCTGTCGGCTGTGGCCCTCGCCACGCTGGCGGCCTGCGGCAAGAAGGAAGAGGCGCCTGCCGCCGCACCGGCACCGGCCGCCGCCCCCGCGGCCGACAAGCTGAAGATCGGTTTCATGTACGTGAGCCCCATCGGCGATGGCGGCTGGACCTACCAGCATGAGCTGGGCCGCAAGGCGATCCAGGAGAAGTTCGGCGATCGCATCGAGACCTCGTTCGTCGAGAGCGTGCCCGAGAGCGCCGACGCCGAGCGCGTGATGCGCGACATGGCAGGCCAGGGCAACAAGCTGATCTTTGCCACGAGCTTCGGCTACCAGGAGTTCGTGCAGAAAGTTGCGGCCGACCTGAAGGACGTGAAGTTCGAGCACGCCACTGGCTACAAGCAGGCCGACAACGTCGCCACCTACGACACCAAGACCTTTGAAGGTGCATACCTGGCCGGCATCGTGGCGGGCGGCATGAGCAAGACCAAGACCGTGGGGGTGGTGGCCTCGGTGCCGATCCCCGAAGTGGTGCGCAACATCAACAGCTTCGTGCTGGGCGCGCAAAGCGTGGACCCGTCGATCAAGGCCAAGGTGGTGTGGGTCAATGAATGGTTCAGCCCGCCCAAGGAGGCCGAGGCCGCCGCATCGCTGCTCAACGGCGGCGTGGACGTGATGTACCAGAACACCAACTCGCCGGCAGTGCTCAAGGCGGCAGAGGAGCGCGGCGCGCGCGCCTTCGGCAAGGACGGCGACATGAGCGCCTATGCGCCCAAGGCGCACCTGGGCTCGGCCGTGATCGATTGGGCGCCCTACTACACCAAGGTGGTCGAGGACACGCTGGCCGGCAAGTGGCAGGGCGGCGCGCACTGGTGGGGTGTGAAGGAGGGGGCGATCGACCTCTTGAAGATTGCTGACGACGTGCCGCAGGAGATCAAGGACCGCGTGGCCAAGGCCAAGGCAGGCATGCAGGACGGCAGCTTTGCCGTCTGGACCGGTCCCATCAAGGACAACGCTGGCAAGGAAGTGCTGGCCGCCGGCACGGTGGGCGACCTGAAGTTCCTCTCCGGCATCAATTTCTACGTGGCCGGCGTGGAGGGCAAGGTGCCCGGCACCGACGGCAAGTGACAAACGCGGGCGCGCCCCTCAAGATGGGCGTGCCTTTTGCTTTGAAACCTGGGTCCGCTTTCACATTCCGACGAAAGAAAAACCATGACTGATCTGCGCAAACGTTCCCTGTTCCAGATGGCTGCACTGACGGCCGTCGCCGCCACCGCTTTGGTGGCCTGCGGCAAGAAGGAGGAGCCGGCTCCGGCGGCCCCCGCGCCGGCTGCGGCACCAGCGGCTGCGGCCGGCCCGCTGAAGATCGCCTTCGCTTACGTGGGACCTGTGGGCGATGGCGGCTGGTCCTACGCGCATGACCAGGCGCGCAAGAAGCTGGAGGCCGAGTTCGGCGACAAGATCCAGACGTCGTACGTCGAAAGCGTGCCCGAAGGCCCAGATGCCGAGCGCGTGCTGCGCGACATGGTCACGCAGGGCAACAAGCTGATCTTCGGCACCACGTTCGGCTACATGGACGTGATCCAGAAGCTGGGTGCCGAGTTCAAGGACGTGAAGTTCGAGCACGCCACCGGCTACAAGACCAGCGACAACACGCGCATCTACGACAGCCGCACCTACGAGGGCGCGTACCTCGCGGGCATCATCGCGGGCGCCATGACCAAGACCAATACGCTGGGCGTGGTGGGCTCGGTGCCGATTCCCGAGGTGATCCGCAACATCAACAGCTTCACGCTGGGCGCGCAGAGCGTGAACCCGCAGATCAAGACCAAGGTGGTCTGGGTCAACGAGTGGTTCAGCCCGCCGAAGGAGACCGAAGCCGCTACTTCGCTGATCAATGGCGGCGCCGACGTGCTGTTCCAGAACACCGACTCGCCCGCCGTGCTCAAGACCGCACAGGAAAAGGGCAAGCGCGCCTTCGGCTGGGACAGCGACATGACGGCGTACGGCCCCAAGGCCCACCTGGCGTCGGCCATCATCAACTGGGCTCCGTACTACACCAAGGCCACCAAGGACGTGCTGGAAGGCACCTGGACCACCGGTCAGCACTGGTGGGGTGTGAAGGAAGGCGCGATCGACCTCGTCTCCATCGCCGAGGACGTGCCCGCCGAGGCCAAGGCCAAGGTCGATGCGGCCAAGAACGGCCTGAAGGATGGCAGCTTCGTGATCTGGAAGGGCCCCATCGTGGACAACGCGGGCAAGACCGTCCTCGACCAGGGCGCAGTGGCTGATGACAAGTTCCTCACCAGCATCAGCTTCTACGTCAAGGGCGTGGAGGGCCAGGTGCCCGGCGGCGACAAGAAATAAGCGGCCATTGCCGCACCAGGCGGCTTTCTTTGTGGGGATCGTCCGCCCGGTACAACGAGCCACCCTTCGGGGTGGCTTTTTTGTCGGTATGGCCATGCCCGCCGTTGCGGGCCGGGAGGTGTTGCACATGGGCGCCGACAAGGCATCATCGGCCTACCGCCGCGACGTCCCGTAGGTTGCGGCCTCATTTTTTGGAGCCTGCCGATGTTCAAGGTCCCGCCCATTCCCGCCGAACGCCTGCCCGGCCTGCTGAGGGCCATGCCCAAGGCCGAACTGCACATCCACATCGAGGGCTCGCTCGAGCCCGAGATGATCTTCGCGCTGGCACAACGCAACGGTGTGCCGCTGCCCTACGCCAGCGTGGAAGAACTGCGCCGTGCCTACGCCTTCACCGACCTGCAGAGCTTCCTGGACATCTATTACGCAGGCGCCAGCGTGCTGCTGCATGAGCAGGATTTTTACGATATGGCCCGCGCCTATCTTGCGCGAGCAGCTATGGATAACGTAGCGCATGCGGAAATCTTCTTCGACCCGCAGACGCACACCGCGCGGGGCGTGCACATCGAGACCGTGATCAACGGGCTGCACCGTGCCTGCGCGGACGCGCGCAGCAGCCACGGCCTGTCTGCGTCGCTCATCCTGTGCTTTCTGCGGCACCTGAGCGAGGAGGATGCCCTCGCCACGCTGGAGCAGGCCCTGCCTCTGCTGGACCGCATCGTCGGCGTGGGGCTGGACAGTAGCGAGCGAGGCCACCCGCCCGAGAAGTTCGCCCGCGTGTTCGAGCGCTGCCGCGCCCTGGGTCTGCATGTGGTGGCCCATGCGGGTGAAGAGGGTCCGCCGGCCTATATCTGGAGTGCGCTGGACGTGCTGCAGGCCGAGCGTATCGACCACGGCGTGCAGGCCGTTCACGACCCAGCGCTGATGCGCCGACTGGCCGATGAGCGCATACCGCTCACCGTGTGCCCCTTGTCCAACCTGAAGCTGTGCGTGTTCCCGCGCCTGGCCGATCACAACCTGCTGCAGCTGCTGGAGGCGGGGCTGGCGGTGACCGTGAACTCCGACGATCCCGCGTACTTCGGCGGTTACGTCAACGACAACTTCACGCAGCTCTTCGCGGCGGTGCCGGCGCTCACGGCGCGCCATGCCTACCAGTTGGCCTGGAACAGCTTCGAGGCCAGCTTTGCCGCCGAAGCCGACAAGCGCGCATGGCACCACCGGCTCAAGGAGTGCTTCGAGCAGTTCACGGAGAACGACTGAGTAACCGTCTTCGAAGTCAAGCGCAATGAAGCGACTT
>NZ_JSYI01000106.1:0-2815 GCF_001023515.1 Diaphorobacter sp. J5-51
ACCCTGACGGGCACCTGTTGCCCGCTGGGCCGGTGTCCGTCTCTTTTAAAAAGGAAACGGAAAATGTTAAACACCCGGCATGAAGATACAGGTCAAAAAGCCAGCCGCCCACCCTTGACAACTAGGTGTTCAGGCAATAGGGTTCACCACATGACTTCACGTCGCCCAACCTTCTTCGGTTTGTCCTCCAGTGCCATGGCTTCCCGCGCCAGGGAAGCTGCAGAGAACGCCGTAGCATCGGACACCAAAGCGGGTATCTCGGTCACCGGTTGGGTCGATGGCCGTGTGCAAACGCTCACCCCCTCGGATCCGCGAATCCTTGCCGTCATCGAAAGGCAGGAGCAACGTTCCGCGAAGACGAGCAATGCACGGCGTGGATGAATCCACCCAAAGCCGCCCGACCCTCACCGTATTTGCTGGCCCCAACGGGTCAGGTAAAACCACTCTCACGAAGCTGTTCTACGCCGATCCCTTGCCTGGCATGGGGATACTTGTGAACGCGGATGTGATAGCGGCCAATATGGCGAAGGCGCTGGGCTTGGCTAAGGCCGACAAGGACTTAGAGATGCAGGCTGCTCACGACGCTGAAGCGACTCGCTTCGCGTTGATGCAGCAGCGACAGTCCTTCAGCACTGAAACCGTGATGTCCGACCGCAACCGCTGGCTGAGGTTCTTTCAGCTTGCGCGCGATCGAGGCTACCTTGTCCAGCTCGTCTTTATCTCAACGCGACACCCATCCATCAACGTGGCGCGGGTGTTACAGCGAGTCAAGGCAGGCGGACACCCGGTTCCTCCCGAAAAAATCGTCGATCGGTATTCCAAGACCCATGCACTCCTTCCGGAGATTCTTGGGATGGTGGATGCCGCCTGGCTATTTGACAATAGTGACCCAACTGGAAATCCCCAGCTCGTTCTTGTGATGGGCGATGACCATGTACTCCTGCCGGAGTCTGGTGCGGAGATGCCGCCCTGGGCGCTTGAACTCTTGTAGAACATCCTTCTGCGACCCATGACGGGCGCCTGTTGCCCGCTGGGCCGGTGCCCGTTTATTTCAATCAGGAAACCAAAAATGCCATATCAAGTGCAACAAACTTTGGATGCTCTTATCGAGCGCTACATTGACGCTGCCGACGAATTGTGGGCCTGCCAGCGCGGCCTGCAACCTGTTGGCGCGGCCACCGACGCCTTTGTCGCCGCTCGCGACGCGCTTCGCGATCATCCGGAGTTCACGGGCTTCCTCCCGAAGACCAAGTTCTCGGGCTCAGATCTCGATCGAGCGGGAGTCGATGGACACGGCTCGGATGGTTGCGCCTGACAAAGCCTCGGCACGGAATTTCCCTGCCTCAAGCCCAGCGCGCGTCCCTGATGCGCCTGGTCATCATTTGAACCACCCTAATGGGCACATTTCGCCCTGTGGGGCTGGTGTCCGTTTCTTTAAACATTAACGGAAAATTATGTTGGAATTTTATTACTCAACCATGCAGGGCGGTAAAAGCACCGCTTTACTTCAGAGGCGTCACAACCTCTTGTCCATCGGCAAGAACGTAATGGTCATGACCTGTTCGTTTGATGACCGATATGGAATCGGGAAGGTGACATCGCGGATCGGGCCGCAATGTGACGCTGCGTTGTATACGGCAGAAACGGTTTTTGAACTGAATGACACGTTCGCCGAGGCGGACGAGTTGTTCATTGATGAAGCACAGTTTTTGAGCCCAGCGCAAGTGCATCAGATTCACAAGAACCTGAGCACAAAGGAAGGCATGAGAGTGTCGTGCTTCGGACTGCGCAGTGACTTCCAAGGCAACTCATTCCCAGGGGCTGCGACACTGCTGACCCTGGCGGACGAACTCCACGAAATCAGTACGCTGTGCCGCTGCGGCGCCAAGGCGACCATGAACCAAAGAATTGCATCCGATGGCGCACCCATCCGCAATGGAGACGTGATAGAAATCGGGGGCGACAGCCGGTATCGGCCGGTTTGTTCAAAGTGCTTCTATTGATGCACAAAACAGGAAACACAACACCCGCATGGGTGCTGTGCTTCCCAAGAGGCCTGCGCAACCGGGCCTGCTTGGGAAGCACAGATTTGTCGCTCAAAGCGTAATGCTCTGAGTCCAAAAAGGCAGCTGGCCCTTCCTCGGATAAATCAGCAAACATCCGGCGTCAGCCGATCTCAACCACCCTGACGGGCACCAGTTGCCCTATGGGCCGGTGTCCGTCTCTTTTAAAAAGGAAACGGAAAATGTCGAATTACATTGAACTATCCAGCATGACGGCCGAAGCCACATCATCCCTTCTGGATGGCGAGGTTCTTGGTCAAGACGCTGATGGTGGTTTGATCCAATGGAACTCCGCAACTGGCGCTCCATACAACTCCGGGCAGACAGTCGAAGAGTTCGGTATCGGCAATTTGTCTGAGGCCGAACTGAAGCGACTGAATTACACACCTCAAGAGGCGTTGTCGGTCATTGAAAGATTTCGTGACTTGGCGGCGACTATTGGCCGCACGTCAAAAACTTTGGCGCACTTTGACCATCAAGATCAATCGAAGGGGCGGTGCGTCGCAGAGATCGCTCTCCAGCGAGCCTGGCATGACTTCGCCGTGCATGTACGCGATACCTTTCCTTGGCGTGAAGGCCCAGAGTTTGAAGCCAGGGCTGAAAACGTTCGAGCCTCGCGCAGGGCGCTGGAGCGCGTGGTTGTCATTGCTGCAGGGTTGCATCCTGGCGAATCGTTTGCCAGCTTGATCCCTGACGCTTGACTTTGCACCACCCTGACGGGCACCTGTTGCCCGCTGGGCCGGTGTCCGTCT
>NZ_JSYI01000107.1:0-5279 GCF_001023515.1 Diaphorobacter sp. J5-51
ACCTACACCCGTGAGGGTGTAGTTCCGCATTTTAAATAAGGAACTACTCATGCAAGCAACTCCAGCTTCTAAACCAGAACCTGGCCAAGACGGATTTGTTCAATATCACAAGACGATTTGGCGGAACAATGGATACTCTGATCCTGTGAGTTTCACAGTGATCGAGTATTTGGGCAACGGTGATCCGGCATTCGGCGGCAACGCTGATGACCGAGCGCTCGGAGCTAACGGCGAAATTCTGGATCGACAACGCAGGTGCGAAGGGGTTCACCCCCTTATTTTCTCGACAATCGAGGAGGTGCATCTAGCCTGTCAGGCGATCAAGAACCGCAGAGAAGGATCCATTCTCGGCCTTGTGCCAAGCTGGAACTGATCTGTAGAAAATCGCGTTTAACTTACCCTGACGGGCACCTGTTGCCCTGGTGGGCCGGTGTCCGTCTCTTTCAAAAAGGAAACGGAAAATGACGAATTACATTGAGCATCTTGCATCGGGAAAGACAGGCACCTTTTCAGCGAAGTATGACCAGCACGCGGAGCGTAACGGTCAGGCTTTCACAGTCCTAGGTGCCGTTGATCCCACTACCTACGATGCTGCAGAGTGCGGCGACATGTTTGCAATTCGATTCGCGGATGGCGCTCAAATCGAGGCTTGGCCTGAAGAGGTTGAGTCTGCGATGAAAATGTCGAATTACATTGAGCAGCCCCTTGAGTCACAAGACAAGGCGGACGCTCCGAAGAACGTTCTTGGCACGGTCGCTGTGCCACCCTTCTACATCTGGGCCAACGAAGACTGCGACAACAAGAGCGACAGCTTCAGTGAGGCCAAGGCCATCCGGTTGGCATTGTTCAACGGAGGTGGCGAGTCCGTCCACATTGTCGATGCCGATGGTGTCGAAGTGGTGGACACCGAGATCGAGGCCCACGAGGCGCTTGCGAAAGCTGGCTACTTTGCCGGTGCTCGCAAGCCTGAAGTGAAGCCCGGATTCCCAGGCGCTTTCATGGTGAACGATCCCCAAGACCCGGAAGGCTTTGCAATCGTCGGCGACGACATTGCAGCGCTCCTCATTGAGGCCCGGAATCATCTGATCGGCACCACGGCAAAGACGAGTGCGAAAGAGGTCTTGTCGGGTAACGAATGTGTTACCATTAGCGTATGATGGTTCGTCTCGAAGAGTACGTCCGGGAAGATGGAGACATCCCCTACCGGACGTGGTTTGACGGGCTGGATGTGCAAGCTGCTGCCAAGGTCACAGTTGCCAAGGCGCGGCTGGAGCTTGGCAACACTTCGAAGGTCGAATGGTTCCGTGGCATTGGCGAGTACAAGATCGACTGGGGGCCGGGGTATCGCATCTACCTGGCCAAGGACGGTGAACAGCTGATCATTCTCTTCGGTGGTAGCACCAAGAGAAACCAGCAGAAAGCCATCGACCAGGCGGTCTTGTTGCACGCCGAATACAAGGCCAGGAAGAAGGCATCTACCGCCGCAACCAACAAGGGAAAGAAGGTATGACCCTGACCCGTGATTTCAAACAAACGGTCACCGAGCGCGTGGTGCGTGATCCGGCGTTTGCGAAGGCCCTGCTAGATGAAGCTGCAACGCTTTTTCTGGATGGTGAGCCCGATGCTGCCCGCCTCATCCTGCGTGACCTCGTGAACGCAACGGTTGGCTTTGAGGCGCTCGCCGAGATGACTCACAAGCCCAGCAAGAGTCTGCATCGCATGCTGTCTCAGCGCGGCAACCCGAGCATGGACAACCTGGCCGCTATCTTTGGCGCCATCAAGACGGGCCTCAAGGTGAACTTCGACGTTCGCGTCGTGGAAATCGCCTAAGACCCAATACGCAGCCTCACGGCTGCAAATTCAACCACCCTGACGGGCACTTGTAGCCCTGCGGGGCCGGTGTCCGTCTCTTTCAAAAAAGGAAACGGAAAATGCCAGGCTGCCGTAAAAGGGATGAGGCAGGTCAAGCACCAACTTGGCTAGTGGAAATCCGTCTGAAGGACTGGATTCGCTGCTCTCCAGGGCTATCCAGAACAGTAGCCTACGAGGAAGTGATTGCTTGGGATGAGATCGAGGCGCGGCATGCCGCCTTCGACCAGTTCGAGCGACGCTGCAAGTACGAACCGGTCATGAAAAGAAAGATGCTGGATCGCCAGCTTTCGACCTTGGACTGCTGCGCGCCGGATGCCGTTGGTCTCGATGGCATGAAGGGCTAATTTCAACCACCCTGACGGGCACCTATTGCCCTATGGGGCCGGTGTCCGTCTCTTTCAAAAAAGGAAACGGAAAATGTCGAATTACATTGAGCAAGCCCCAGCTACGAAACTGGTTGAGGTGCGTTTGTCGGCCCTCACGCGGGTCGAATACATGGAGGTCGTTGAGGTGCCTGCGAATATCACGCAGACAGAGCTTGATGATCTGGT
This sequence comes from Diaphorobacter sp. J5-51, assembly GCF_001023515.1. Lineage (NCBI taxonomy): Bacteria > Pseudomonadati > Pseudomonadota > Betaproteobacteria > Burkholderiales > Comamonadaceae > Diaphorobacter > Diaphorobacter sp. J5-51. The sequence continues at coordinate 2,424 of NZ_JSYI01000107.1, forward strand.
GAACGCCCGATACCGCCAGGTGGACGGTGGCGAGTTCACGAGCGATCCCGAGTATTGGGAGCGCGGCACCTGTGAAGCCGTGGTGACGGACATGCCCAATGCAGTGCCATCGATGATGGCGTTCAGGACGGCGCATGGACTTCACATTGAGCGTGCTGATGCAGCAGCTCAAACAGCAGAGTCATCAGGGCCAACACCCAAGGAGATTGCCTTTACTCCGGTACAGGCCCACACCGCGTACGAAGCCACTGCCGAGGACGTGGAAAACGTGCTTCGCAGCAACTCGCTCGCGGTGGCCAATACGAATGGCAAGTCCTTTGAGTCCATGGCGAACGAACTCCATGAAAAATTGGACTTCGACCTGATCGAACAGGCGGCGCTGGCAGGCGACGACCTGGATGAACAGACGGATTACGCGAACGACGAAATCGCCCGCCAACTCCGTGAAATGGGTGTTTTGGAGCCTTTGAAACCGGCGTACGATTCACCCAGTCCTGGCATGTAATTGCCAATCCCTCGAAAGCCCCGCGAACTTCGGTTCCGGGGCTTTTTTCATGGGGGGCCGGTTTCCAACTTTCCTTGATGTGGCGCCAGCGCTAGCGCAGATAGTAGTCAGTCAGGTGCGATGCGACTAAACTCTATGTAATTCGTTATTTACAGCTAATTGCAAGCGTGGCAAAACCCCCAGTTATCGAGGATCGGCAGATCGAGCATCTCCTGAAAGCCACAGCGGCATACAGCCGCGTGCCGCTACGAGACGCCGCATTGCTTCTGGTCCTTTACGGCACCGCGTTGTCGGTCACTGAGCTGGCCACTATCACGGTGGGCGACTACCTGGACGCCAAGGGCGCCGTCCGAGTAACGAGCGCTGTGCGACCGGACGTCTCCCACAATGGCGATGCTCGCCCCCTGTTCTGGTCGAACAAGCGCGTTGTTGCGGCGCTTGATGCCTACTTGACATGGCGTGTGGAGCGCAAGCAGGGCATCACGGTGAAGAAGGGTGCCTACCGAGGGCTTGACCCTGAGAGTGCCTTGTTCCTCACTGAGGACGGTGGGGCCTACGCGCTGACGAAGCGAAAGCTCCCCACCGGCGTGCTTAGCTATTCCTGCAACACGCTCGGCGCCTATATCTCTCGCCTGCATGCGAATGCAGGGATAGAAGGTGGCAGCGCGCAGTCAGCGCGCCGTACTTTTGCCGTCAAGCAACACAGGCAGGGGCGCGACCTTGTGCACATTGCAGCGATCCTTGGACACAAGAGCGTGAGCACCACCAAGCGGCTTGTAGAGGGCGACCCCGTGCGTCTGGCTGACATCGTCGCGAGGGCTGTGTGATGGCCGCCAAGAAGAAGGCACCGCAGGGTGATACGACGCGCACTGAGCGCGCGAAGGCGCACCTTGAGCGCCTGGCTGAAGCAAAGGGTAAGCGGTTGCTCGTGGACCTGGATGCTGAGGGCAGCGCCGCCCTGAGCGAGCTGCTCGCGAGCGGATACGGGGGCACAAATAAGGCCGTGGTGAATCGAGCATTGATCTCGGCCAGCAAACGTGTCAAAAAGGCTTGACGGCGTTTATATAAACGCTAAAATAGACCAAAGCAACACCAAAGAAACAGGAAAAGCCATGCTGAGGTCAGAGGCTCACGCAGTTCACCAGAGCTTGAAAGGATGCCCTTTTTGCGGCGTCGCGCTCACGGCAAACGTCCGCGGCGCTGGTGACTTAGCACCTAATCCCAAGGCCAGCTGCAAGACAGAAGGCTGCTACGGCTCTCGACTTCCGGTTCTGTGCCTGGACATTCCCGAAGACGTTGCAGCGTGGAATTCCCGTGCTGTGCAGACAGCCTGAGTAACCAAGGAAAAACATGCAAACACAAAACGCGGCAGTAGCGGCAATCCAATTTGCGCTGGAGACCGATGACGGATTGGCATTCCTTCGGTGCTGGAACGAAGGCAACTTCGACGCCATTCGCCGCGAGTGGCCGGAAGCACCGGAGGCGGTGTTCGTTGGAGCTGATCCGCTTCACCCTGCGACACCCGTTTGATCTAGGAAAACTATAAATGAACGAAACAAACCGAGGATTCTTGAAGATCATTGGTTCTTTCTTCCTCTTGTGGGCAGTCACTTTAAGCGTGACAGGATACTGGCCGAGCCTCCAAGGATTCGGTGTTTCAGAGCGGTTCTTTTGTGCCCTGATGATCCTTTGCTACATCATGGGTGGCGGTGCTCTTGCTGTCGCATTGCTTCCCCGTCAGACAAAACCGTAGGCAAGCCATGCCATCCCCGAAAAAGCTACTGCTGGAAGCATTTGTGGAGTTAGAAGCCCAAAGCACCTACCCGCCCCGAATTACTCACGGCGAAAGCGGCTGGAGCGTTTCAGGAACCGATTGCGTTCTGATGCGCCCAGATGGCCGCACAAGCTTCGACACGACGGGCCCGCCATCAGAAGGTGTGTTCTGGTGTTCCGTTTGTGGTGGACACCCAGATGATCCGATTCATCAACCGGGATACATCCCTTGAAGGTAATAGTTATGGAGTACACCGTCATTTTTGACGCGGAGATTGAGCGCCTAATCAGGAAGGTGAACAAAGCCATTGCTGAGGGCTGGGTTCCGCTTGGCGGGGTTGGGCACAACGGGAACAGCAGATGGGCTCAGGCCATGATCAAAACTGCGGCACCAGCAGCATAGAAATATCAACATGAACGACGCAAACAGATGTCGCTTTCGGAGACTTGCGTGAAGGACGAGGTTGGCCAGTATTGGATCAGCTTGGCGGATGACCCCGTGCAACGAGTCGTCCACGATGGATACCTATACGGGGTCTCCTCGTTTTCAGTGCAATAAGTGACGGTACGAAAAGCTA
>NZ_JSYI01000108.1:0-1059 GCF_001023515.1 Diaphorobacter sp. J5-51
TGCGTATTCCACGCGATGGCGGACACGATTCCATGCTGATGGCGGACAGTGTTCCAGCGTGATGGCGGACAGTGTTCCACGCTGAAGGCGGACAGCATTCCAAACTGATGGCGGACACCTGCGGGGTGTTCTGAGTGACCCGAACGCGGCATACGCTGCCCGGTTTTTTGACCGGAACCAGCGATGCCCACACCCAGGGTCACCATGAGCAAACTACGACACACACTGCAACTGCTGCACCGCGGGGCCTTGAGCACCCGTCAAATCGGTGCCGCCCTCGGCATCTCCAAATCCACTGTCAGCGAGATAGCCAGCTACGCGCGCGTGGCCGGCGTGGACTGGGCACTGGCCCAGAGCCTGAACGACGACGAACTCCAGGCCCGGCTCTACAAGCCACCCGTGGCGCGCGAGTCCCGGCACCTTGAACCCGACCACGCCCACATCCACCGCGAACTGCGCCGACCTGGCGTGACGCTGCAGTTGCTTTGGGAGGAATACCAGCAACAGCACAGCGGGCAGGCGTACAAGTACAGCGCCTTCTGCGAGAAGTACAAGGCCTGGGCCCGGCGCCTGCAGCGCTCCATGCGCCAGACCCACACGGGCGGTGACAAGCTCTTTGTGGACTACGCCGGCCAGACCGTTCCCGTGGTGGATGCCGACACTGGCGAGATACGCCAGGCCCAGGTCTTCGTGGCCGTGCTGGGCGCATCGAACTACACCTACGCCTGCGCCACCGCCAGCCAGAAGGCCACCGACTGGGTGGCCAGCATCATTAGCGCGCTGGAGTTCATCGGCGGCGTGCCCCGCCTGCTGGTGCCTGACCAGCCGCGCGCCCTCATGGCCCGACCCGACCGTTACGAGCCCACCGCGCACCGCCTGCTCGAAGAGCTCTGTGCGCACTACAGCCTGGCCGTGATGCCCGCGCGCCCGGCCAAGCCACGCGACAAACCCAAGGTGGAGGTCGCTGTGCAGGTGGTCGAGCGCTGGATTCTGGCCAGGCTGCGCCACCAGACCTTCTTCAGCCTGGCCGAGCTCAACCGGGCGATTGCCGCCTTGCTG
>NZ_JSYI01000109.1:0-5756 GCF_001023515.1 Diaphorobacter sp. J5-51
ATGGAGTCTCTGGGCGGAAGGTGGGAAAGTCCGACAGGCTCCTAGATCAGTACGAAGTCACCATCATCGACACGTCTCAGGAAGCCAAAAGCCGCGACGACACCCGATTTGTGAGCGATGCCGCCTTACGTGACGAAAACGAGGCTAAGGGCAAACAGCGCGGCAGCGTGGCGAGCCCGAACTACAAAGGTGTCGGTCGAGGCCACATTCGGTTCTACGCCGACGCTGCGGGCGACATCAAAGGCATCGCGTTCAGCTTCGACAAGGCCAAGTTCCATGGGCTTGATGACTGGAACATTTTGGTCGGGCGGCCTAAGGTGACGGGGGCAAACTGAAGTGGCTACGTGCAGACGATTCTTCGTAGTGTTGGCCTTGCTGTTCGTGGGTGCAGCTGCCCATGCCGAAGGCATGCTGTTCAAGGTGCCTACCCGTGATGGCGTCGTGACCACGTTGTTCTGGGAGGCCGCGCCCGATGCCAAAGCCACCGTGTTTCTGTTTCCTGGCGGCGGAGGTGGCTTCGGGAAGTTCGAGGACGGGAAGACCACTGGCGGTAACTTCCTCGTGCGCTCCGCGCCGTACTTCCTTGCCAACGGCTTCAACGTCGCGATCTTTGGCCGCCCCAACGACATGGACGAGCTGGGCTGGACGGAGCGAACCGAACCCAAGCACATGACCGACGTTGCCAAGGTGCTGGAGTTCGTTAAGCAGAAAAGTGGTCTGCCTGTGTGGATCGTGGGCACCAGTCGCGGCACCGTTTCAGCCACGGCGATGGCGATCAACGTCCATGATCCGGCCATAGCGGGGCTGGTGCTAACCTCCAGTGTGGTGCGCTACGCCACGCCGGGTGCGGTTCCGCGCCAAGACCTCAAGGCCATCACATTGCCGGTGTTGGTATATCACCATGCCAAGGACGCCTGCAAGCACTGCCAGGCCAGCGAAGCTCCATACATCATCAAGGGACTAAGCAACGCACCCATCAAGAAGTTGATGGTAGTGGATGGCGGGGCGAATCCGACAGGCGATGAATGCGCGGGCCAACACTGGCATGGCTTCCCAAATTTCGAGCGCGAAGCGATCAGCCAGATTGCTGAATGGATCAAGAAGCCAATAAACTGATGACTTCGTGCTGCCCGACTGGGCTTGGCACCTGTAGAAGCTGATTCAGGGGAAATAATTGCGTCCAGATAAACTTTCGATACTTCGGCTTTTTGAAGATCGCTCCCAATATCTCATTCCGTTGTTTCAGCGGGGCTATGTCTGGACGCTGACTGAACAGATATTTCCGTTGTGGGAAGATTTGATTGATCGCATGGATGCGATTGCAGCCTTCAAGGCTGATGCGGAAAAAGTCGGCGGTGCTGAAAAGCTCCGCGCTCTACGCAAGCATTTCCTTGGGACTGTTGTGGTGGGTAGCGCCAAAGGTGGCAGTGCAGACACCATTCCCACCCGTGAAGTGATTGATGGGCAGCAACGTATCACCACACTGCAAATCCTTCTTCTGGCTTTCCGTGATGTGGTCAAACCGTTGGAGGACGAGGGGCTGGACTACAGCCTGAAAACCTTAACTCGCAACCTTGGGAAATACCGTGAACGTGGTCATCATCTGAAAGTTTGGCCAACCAATGTAGGTCGCGATGTCATGCAGGCACTGTCCGATGCAGGAAGTATCGAGGCGGTGTGTGATCGGTTCCCGGTCAAAGGCCCCAAAAAGGCACGATATGAACGCCCACTAATGGTGCAGGCGTATCTATTTCTGCATGCTTTGCTTGCTGCACAGTTACGTGGTGTCCGATATGACGACAGTTCGGCAGAGCCGTTAGATGAACTGGATGAGTTGCTCAATAAGGCTCTGGGCGAGGATGGTTCAGCAGAGCCCACCATCGCCGATCAAGTCATTCGATCCATAGAGAAGGACAATGCAGTTGCGCCCCCTCGGGCAGAACTTCCGCTTCAAGCTGATCGCGCTCATTTGCTCTATGAAACCTTGCGCGACGGTTTCCAAGTTATGTCCTTGGAGTTGGATGATGAGGACGACCCGCAAATTATCTTCGAGACCTTGAATGCGCGTGGTGCTCCCTTATTGCCGAGCGACCTGATCCGCAATTTCGTTTTCTTGCAGGCAACCCGCAAACGTGAAGACGTTGATGCTTTGTACGATGCTCACTGGAAGGCTTTCGATGAAAAGCCTGCGGAGAATGCCAAGAAAGAGGGCGAAAGGTTCTGGCGAAAGGAGGCCCGGCAAGGTCGGCTGAAATCTGTTCGCTTAGATCTACTTCTTTACAACTATGTGTCACTGCGCAAGTGTGAGGATCTTAAGGTCGCGCATGTATTTGAGGAGTTCAAGGGCTGGTGGGAGTCGTCTGGCAAGGGAACAGAGTTTGAGTTGGCACGTATTACCAGCACGGCAAAACACTTTGAGACTTTCCTTCTGCCAAATCAGACATCCCGGCTTGGCCTGTTTTGTCGCCGAATGCAATTGCTGGACACATCGACACTGACGCCCGTTGTGTTCTATTTCTTGGAGCACCACGATCCAGAATCAGAAGAAATGGATCAAGTGCTCGGGGACTTGGAGTCCTATGTTGTGCGTCGATTTGTCTGTGGTCTTACAAGTAAAGGCTATAACCGTATCTTTACCACAAAACTCCTAGCAGAATTGTCCAAGGAGAAGGAAACATCGCCAGATGCCCTGCGTGCCAAACTGCTTGACTTGTCAGGAGAAACTCAGAATTGGCCTAGCAATGCGGAATTTGAGCAAGGCTGGTGTTTCCGTGCGCAGTACAAAGGAGGGAATACCGGCAAAGTTCGAGCAATTCTGGAAGCGTTGGAGCTTGGAAAGCGTTCTTCTAAGCAAGAGTTACTGGCTTTGCCTGATGGCTTGAGCGTAGAGCACGTGATGCCCCAGAAGTGGGAAACCAACTGGCCTCTTGTCACTGTAGACGCTGAAATAATTGCGAACCGCAAGCGTTTGCTCCACAGCATCGGGAACTTGACGCTGGTTACTCAGAATTTTAATTCCGCATTGAGCAATGAAGCGTTCTCCGTCAAACGTAGCGAGATCGTGACGACCAGCCTCTTGACACTCAACGCTTATTTTCAAAAGTTCGGGGATAAGGATGTCTGGGATGAGCAGCAAATCACCATGCGAGCCAAAGAGCTATTTCCGTTGGCATTGAAAATATGGGCACGTCCCTGAGTATCAATATTTCAGGAGTGACTGGTGGTTTCTTATCAAGCCAGATTATTTTAGGCATGTCTGCCGCAAAGTTTTTTCCGGCTGGACACAAGCCGTCGATTCACGACAAAGTATTGACACGGCACCGCTTGCCATGACGGCGGCGGCGAGCCGCGCCGTGTGAGTTGCGGCAGTCAGACTCCAAATTCCCCTCATCCATCCAAAAGGCCACGGCATTCGTCGTGGCCTTTTTGCGTTTCTGGCACGCGCTCATGCGGCTGAACCTCTATACAAGGACTCCAGCCATGCGCAAATCTCGCCAATCTTCACCCCCCATTGCAGGCATTGAGCCGCATACCCTTCGCGCCGATCAGATCGACTTGGGGCCTCCGGCCCTGTTCTCACCGGGCCATGTCGTTGCCACACCCGCCGCGCTGGCGTTGATACAGGAACACGGTGCATCTGTGCCGGAGTTGCTGCACCGCCACCTGACCGGCGATTGGCAGGATATGTGCAAGCCAGACCGCGATTCCAATTGGGCCGCCGTTCTCGACGGTGAAACCCGCGTCTTTTCTTCGTTCGACCTTTCCCCGAAAGGCCACGCAGGAAAACCCATCAAGATTTGGGTCATCACAGAGTGGGATAGGTCAGTCACGACTGTCTTGCGCCCGGAGGACTATTGAATGGGCGCGAATGTCTCCACGCTGCGACCAGCGCGTGACCTGCTGCATCAACTCCCCTTGCTGCCGACCCGGCCAGATTTCAGTGTCGATTACGAAGCCGCAGATGCGGCGTTGTTGCTTGCGCTGGCCGAGAACGGCGAAACGGTCATGAACACCATCCAGCAGGGTTTGTCTGCCTTGGGCGTGATTCTGGCGCACGCATCCCCCGAAGTGGGCAGCGAGATTGGCAGCGACACCATCGAAGCTCTGGGCTGGTTCATGGCCGAAACCGCAGACATCGCGGCTGCCTTGCTGGTACTGACGCGCTCTTGCAGGCACTACACCGCCGACTACGCCCCGGCCAAAGTCGAACCGGCTTCCCAAGCCAAGTTCTGATGGCTGCCGTTCGCTTCACGGCCACGGCAATAAGTGGTCACTTTCTGACACCCCATCGGGGGCTGTTGAAAACATAGCCCCCGACCATTTTCAACACATACCAACATGCCGACACCACTTTCCGACACCGCTGCCGGTGGCTTGCAGCGCGTTTTCGCCTATGCGCGGGTTTCTACCGTGGAACAACTCACCGAGAACCAGCGCGAGCAGATCGCACGGGCGGGCTACGACATTGCCCCGAAGCGATTCATTGAAGAACAGATTTCCGGCTCGGTGCCAGCAGCGCAGCGTCCCGGATTTCAGCGGTTGCTGGAGCGCATGGATGAGGGAGATACCTTGGTCGTGACCAAGCTCGACCGCATTGGCCGGGACTCCATCGACGTGCAGCAGACCGTAGAGCGTTTTCAGCGCGAGGGCATCCGGCTGGTGGTCTTGCAGCTTGGCAACCTCGACCTGACTTCATCCGCTGGCGCGTTGATGGTCAAGATGCTGGCGGCGGTGGCCGACTTTGAGCGAGACCTCATCATTGAACGCACCCAAGCCGGTCAGGCCCGCGCCCGTGCGGCAGGCACGCACATGGGGCGACCATCCAAGACGACTCCCGACCAGCAGCGTGCGATTCGGAAAGCCCTTGCGGCAGGGGCGACGGTCAGCAGCATGGCAGCGAGCTACCAGATCAGCAGGGCCACCATCATTGCCATCCGGGAAAGAGCCGCGTAACAGAAGGCCTACAGCAGTTTTAGAACGTGCTCACATGGCAGGTGGAAGAGGAACCCCGCCGTTCTTTTTTAGGTAGTCAAAAGCCTTGTCAAGGTTGATATAGGTTGCGACGTTCTGCATTTCTTGAGCCGCATTGCCCCAGAACCAGATCTCAACTTCCCATCCCCTCTTTATTGCCCTGTCGGCAACCCCTTTAAAGTCCGCGTCGCCAGCGACGATCACAATCGTTTCTGGCGGGTTAATGGTCATGATGCGCTCGACCACATCCATGCCCATTTCCATGTCAACGCCCTTCTCTTTATCTCGGATGTTCCGATCAAAGAGCCTGACATCAAAACCCTCACTGCGAATTTCGGCCCAAATCGAATCGTCTGGGGGAGGGCGAGAACCGTAAAGGACTGGAACCTGGGCAGAAAGCCGATTGCCACGACTTTTAACCAGGTGAAGAAATTTACCCCAGTCAATCTCATATGAGTTGTCCACCTCATTGCCACGCACCCCGCCTCGATGACGCTTAGCGTATGCAAGGCGAGCACCTTCAATCTTGACATTCGAGTTGTCCACAAACATGTGGATTTTTTTCATAAATTCCTCCCTCTCGGTTTCGGTTGTCTAGCGTAACAGCATACGAGTCTGCATCATAGACAGCTAGCGGATGTCAAAAGCATGAGCAGCCGCGCCAGCAGGTGCGCCGCATCCCGAATGTGATCTTGTGGGGTATGTCCGTCGAACCAGTGTTTCTGGCGGGCATCGTCAGTTGCGCATTCCACTGATGGCGGACAGTGATTCCATTCCCATCGCGG
>NZ_JSYI01000110.1:0-894 GCF_001023515.1 Diaphorobacter sp. J5-51
TGCGCATTCCACTGATGGCGGACAGTGATTCCATTCCCATCGCGGACAGCGTTCCAGGCGATGGCGGACACGTTGCGCGGGTGTCCTGAGTGACGCTCAAATCGTAGCCGAAGTGTCCGCCATCAGCGTGGAATGGCGGTCGGCGCGGCCGGCTCAGACGGCCTTGGTGAGCTTGCGCATCGACTCGCCCTTGAGGGCTATCTTGTGCGAGCCGTGCACGATGCGGTCCAAGATGGCGTCGGCCAGCGTGGGCTCGTCCAGCCAGGCGTGCCAGGCCGTCACCGGCAACTGGCTGGTGATGAGCGTCGAGCGCGTGCCCACCCGGTCGTCCAGCAATTCCAGCAGGTCGTTTCGCTCGTGCGCGGCAATCGGCGCGATGCCGAAGTCGTCCAGGATGAGCAGGTCCAGCCGCGCCAGTTGCGCCAGCCGTTTGCCCAGGCTGCCATCGCCGTGGGCCACGTGCAGCTCCTGCAGCAGCCGTGGCGCGCGGGTGTAGAGCACCGAGAAGCCCAGGCGCGCGGCCTGCTGCCCCAGTGCGCAGGCGAGCCACGTCTTGCCGCACCCGGTGGCGCCGGTGAGCAGCACGTTGTGGCCATGGCGCAGCCAGTCCCCGCCGGCCAGGCTGGTGATGACCTCTCGGCTCAGGCCCCGGCTGGCGCGCCAGTCGATGTCCTCCAGGCAGGCACTGGAGACCTTCAGGCGGGCCGCCTTCAACAGGCGCTCCAGGCGCTTGCTGTCACGCCAGTCCACCTCGCGCTGCACCAGCAGCGCCAGGCGTTGTTCAAAGGGCAGCTCGCTGGCCGTGATGTGGGTGGCCGCGTCGCTGAGGGCGGCCACCATGCCGTCCAGGCGCAGGGCGCGCAGTTGGTTCAAGGTCTGTTCGTTGAGCATGGT
>NZ_JSYI01000111.1:0-4420 GCF_001023515.1 Diaphorobacter sp. J5-51
TGGTTGGCGCCGACGAAGTGGCCGTAGCCGCGCAGCACGGTCACCTGCACCAGGCCCCCACAGTGGACCAATGCGGACGCAGGGTCCATCCCGAAGGTCGGGCTGCCTCTAGCCTCCCCTCTCAGTCAGCCATCACCCGCACGAACGCCGGCACCACGCCCAGCAGGTCGTCGCGCCGCTGCACCGCATGCACATCGGCGCGCGGCGCTTTGGCGCCCAGGGGCTTGAACACCACGCGCGGCCCGAACAGCATGCCCAGGGACGACGGCACCAGGGCCACGCCCAGCCCGGCCGCCACCAGGCTCAGCACAGCCGCCAGCTCCACCGTGGTCTGCGCCACCCGGGGCGCAAAGCCCGCCTGCACGCAGCACTGCACCATGTGCTCGGCATGGGCTGATGAATCGCGGCGCAGCATCACAAAGGCCTCGCTGCGCAGGTCCTTCAAGGCCAGCGCCTTGCGCGCCGCCAGCGGGTGGCCGGGCGGCAGGGCCGCCACCACAGGGTCGGGCCACAGCAGGGTGCTGGCGAGCTGGTCGTCGTTGACGGCCGTGCGCGAGATGCCCACATCGATGCGTTTGTCGCGCAGGGCCGCCTGCTGCAGCGAAGGCTGCATCTCGTGCAGCACCACATCCACGCCCGGATGGCTTTGTCGGTAGCGCGCCAGCGCCGCCGGAAACGGCCCGAGGAAATGCGAGCCAGACAGTCCCACTTCAATGCGCCCCGCCTGCCCCTGGCCGATGGCCGCCACACGCTGGCGCGCCGTGTCCAGCCGCTCCAGCACCGCGCGTGCATCCACCAGATAGGCCTGGCCTGCCAGCGTCAGCTCCACGCGCCGGCTGGTGCGCACGAACAGCTGGGCGCCCAGTTCCTGTTCCAGCTGGGCGATCTGCAGACTCAGCGGCGGCTGCGAGACATGCAGGCGCTGCGCGGCGCGTGTGAAGCTCAGCTCTTCCGCCAGGGCGACGAAGTAACGCAGATGGCGCAGTTCCATTGATACTTTTCAGGTCTTGATCAAGACCAACAATATATTGGACTGTTGATTCGCTTGTTTCCACAATACCCTCACTACAACATCTGGTGGAGACAAACATGACGATCAAGCACAGCCTGCTGGCTGCCACGCTGGCCCTCTCGGGCCTGGCCATGGCGCAAGACAACTACCCCAGCAAGGCCATCACGCTCACCGTGCCCAACCCGCCTGGCGGCGTGGTGGACACCTCAGCCCGCCTGCTCAACGAGCCCCTGGCGCGCGTGATCGGCCAGCCCGTGGTGATTGACAACAAGGCGGGCGGCAGCGGCAACGTGGCCTACGGCGCCGTAGCCCGCGCAAAACCCGATGGCTACAACCTGCTGATCTCGTACTCGGCCTACCATGTGGGCAACCCGGCCCTCACCCCCAGCCTGCCCTGGGAGGCCAAGGACTTCGCCCCCGTCGCGCTGCTCACCGTGGCCACCAACGTGATTGCAGCCCACCCCTCGGTGCCAGCCAACAACCTCAAGGAATTCATCGCCTACCTCAAGGCCAACCCGGGCAAGGTGAACTACGCCTCGCAGGGCAACGGCTCGCTCTCGCACATCGGCACCGAGATCTTCAAGCAGCAAAGCGGCACCTTCATGACCCACATCCCCTACCGTGGCTCGGGCCCAGCGGTGGCCGATGTGCTGGCGGGCCAGGTGCAGGTGTTCATCACCACGCCACCGTCGGTCATGCAGCATGTGGTCAGCGGCAAGCTCAAGGCCTTTGCCGTCACCGGTACCAAGCGCCACCCGGGCCTGCCCAACGTGCCCACCGTGGCCGAGGCCGGCATGCCCGACTTCAAGCTCGAGGCCTGGGTGGGCCTGTTCGCCCCGGCCGCCACGCCACCCGCCGTGGTGGCCAAGCTCACGGCCGATGTGAAGAAGGCGCTGGACATGCCCGAGACGCGCCAGCGCGCCGACGCTGCCGGCATCGAACTGCGCTACCTGCCGCCCGACGCCCTCGGTGAGCTGGTGAAGACCGAAACCGCCTACTGGGCCAAGACCATCAAGGCCGCCGGTATCAAGGCCGACTGACCGGCCCACAGACATCCCCTGCGCGATCCATTCCCGGCGCTCCGCGCGCCGGGCGGGCCGCGCTTTGCCCATCCATTCCTGAAAGACCACCATGCAACGCACCTACCGCATCGGGCAGATCGTGCCCAGCTCCAACACCACGATGGAGACCGAGATACCGGCCATGCTGCGCGCCCGCGAGCAGATCCTGCCCGAACGCTTCAGCTTCCACGCCAGCCGCATGCGCATGCAGAAGGTCACCAAGGAAGAGCTGGCTGCAATGGACCGCGACTCCGACCGCTGCGCACTGGAGCTGTCGGACGGCAAGATGGACGTGATGGGCTATGCCTGCCTCGTGGCCATCATGAGCATGGGCCTGGGCTACCACCGCGCATCCGAAAAGCGGCTGCATGAGGTCACCGTGGCCAATGGCAAGCCCGCGCCGGTGGTGTCCAGCGCAGGGGCGCTGGTCGAAGGCCTCAAGGCCATGGGCGCCAAGAAGGTCTCGGTGCTCACGCCGTACATGAAGCCGCTCACGCAACTGGTGGTGGACTACATCGAGCACGAGGGCATTGCCGTGCACGACAGCCTGTCGCTGGAAATTGCCGACAACCTGCAGGTGGGCGCGCAGGACCCCGCCGCCCCGGCCCAGCTGGTGCAACGGCTGGACACGCGCGGCGTGGACGTGGTGGTGATCTCGGCCTGCGTCCAGATGCCCTCGCTGGCGTCGGTGCAGATGGCACAGGACCAGTTGGGCATTCCTGTCGTGTCCGCTGCAGCCTGCACAACCTGGGCGATGCTCAAGCGCCTGGGGCTGGAAACGCGGGTACCCAACGCAGGGGCCCTGCTCTCTGGCGCCTACTGACCTCCCCAAGGGCAAGAGGCCGGTCCGTTGACGAAAGCAGCAGACGGGCAGGCTGCAGGGCAACACCGGATAATGGCCCCATGCCACGCACCAGCCAGCACCTGCACCCCTCCCGCGAGCCCGTGAGCCCTTTGCACGCAGCCACCGTGCTGCTGCTGCGCGATGCCTCGCCGGGCGGCGATCTTGAAGTTTTGATGACCCGGCGCTCTGGCAAAGCCAGCTTTGCGCCGGGGGCGTATGTCTTCCCCGGCGGGGGCATCGACGAGGCAGACCGCCTGGCCCACCCGGTGGCCGACCGGCGCCCCACGCAAAGCGACGAACACCTCACCCAGGCCATTGCGGCCATTCGCGAGAGCTTTGAAGAGCTGGGCATTTTGCTGGCGCGCCATGCCAGCGGCCCCCGCCAAGGCCAGATGGCCGACGCGCAAGACATTGCCGCGCTGGACCGCCACCAGCCCTTTGCCGAGCAATGCAGCGCCCGCGGCCTGCGCCTGGCCGCCGACAGCGTGTTCCTGCTGGCCCACTGGACGGCCGACCGCGACCTGCCCCGGCGCTTTGCCGTGCCCTTCCTGGTGGCGCGCATGCCCGAGGGGCAAGAGCCCGTGGCCGACGAAACCGAGCAGTTTGAGCCCGTGTGGGTGCGCCCGGCCGACGCACTGGCGCGGCACGAGGCAGGCCAGTTCTTCATGATCTTCCCGACCATCCGCACCCTGCAGTGGCTGGCCCGCTTTGCCAATACCGACGCCGTGCTGGCCGCTCTGGCGCACGAAAAGCCGCTGTGGACCAGCTGCCCCCGCGCCGGGCTGCTGGGCGGCAAGGAAGCGCACTACATGGAAGGCGATGCCCCCTTCGGCGAACTGGCCCTGGTGTGCCCCGACGGCCAGATCGCGCACCCGCTGGACTGGCAGAGCGAGCGGCCCGTGCCGCTGCTCAAGAACGTGCAGCGCCTCACCGCCCCCAATTCGGGCGTGATGACCGGCCCCGGCACCAACAGCTACCTGGTGGGTGAGCCGGGCACCGGCTTCATCGCCATCGACCCCGGCCCGGCCGACCCCGACCACCTGGAAAAGCTGTGGCGCGCTGCGGGCGGCGATATCCGCATGATCGTGTGCACCCACTCGCATCCCGACCATTCCCCTGGTGCAGCCCCGCTGCAAGCGATGTGCGAACGCGCGGGCCGGGCCAAGCCGCCCATTTTGGGCCTGCCATCGGCCCCCACCGCGCGGGTGGTGAGCCAGTTCACGCCCGACAGGGCGCTACAAAATAATGAGCTGCTGGCGCTTTCTGGTAAAGCGCTGGAGGGCGAAATCACCCATACCCTGCAAGTGGTGCACACCCCCGGCCACGCAGCCAACCATCTGTGCCTGATCCTGCGCGAAGACGGCCTGCTGTTCAGCGGGGACCACATCCTCAACGGCAGCACCACCGTGATCGACCCGCCCGACGGCAACATGGCCGACTACCTCGACTCGCTCGACCGACGGATAGGAAATTCAACCGCATGAGGCCAAGTATGGCACGAGT
>NZ_JSYI01000112.1:0-324 GCF_001023515.1 Diaphorobacter sp. J5-51
TGCTCTCGCCCAGCGTCGGATGCGGGTGGATGGTCTTGCCGATGTCCACCGCGTCGGCGCCCATCTCGATGGCCAGGGCGATCTCGCCGATCATGTCGCCGGCGTGCGTGCCGACGATGCCGCCGCCCAGGATGCGGCCGTGGCCGTGCGCCTCGGGGCTGTCGTCGAACAGCAGCTTGGTAAAGCCTTCGTCGCGCCCGTTGGCGATGGCGCGGCCGCTGGCCGCCCAGGGGAACAGGCCCTTCTTGACCTTGATGCCCTGCGCCTTGGCCTGGTCCTCGGTCAGGCCCACCCAGGCCACTTCGGGGTCGGTGTAGGCCACGC
>NZ_JSYI01000113.1:0-8870 GCF_001023515.1 Diaphorobacter sp. J5-51
TTGCAGTAATTCCAGACCTGATTGACCTCTCGGGCCATCGCAGACAGCACCTTGCGGTGCTTGTCCTTGATGCGCAGGCGCAGGGTTTTGGTGTGCAGCATGACTATGTGTTTATATCCAGCGACCAGGAGAAATGCAAGCCCGGCTCACGCTGGCCAGCGCTATCCTTCCCCGCCCTGAACGGCGGGGCTTGTCGCGCATTGGGTCAACTTCGAAGCACGAGCCTGAGACTCCAATAACGCCTCGGCATCGGGATGTCGGGCACCACCATTACCACGATCCTGGAGATACCAAGTGGCAATGATTGCAAGGTCTTCACCATCATCACCCTCCACAACGCCATCCGGCGACAGCCCGGAGGCCGCACACACGATGGCCAGGATGTCAGCGTTGTACTCAAAACCCGCCAGTTCACAATAGCGGAGTTCCAACGCATCAAACGTAATGCCTTCTGGGATATTCAATTTCACGATTGTCCCCTTCTTTCTAACGAAGTTTGAATGTATTGGCTTCGACAAGCGCAGAAACCACGCTCTCTGCCATCATCTTTGATGCGCTTTGCAGCAATTGAAGCCCCTTTCCTGCCTTGTTGATTTCGACAATTACGGCACCATCGGAAAATTTGTCCTTCGCCACATCGTCAAGCGTGCCGACCGCATCGATCAGACCATAGGTTTTGGCATCATTTCCATCCCACACCTCGCCTGTGAATAGATCAATATCTGTAGTGAGTTTTTCCCGCCGCCTCTCCTGAACCTCGGAGGCAAAAATCTTCCCCATGCCATTGACAAGCGTTTGCGCCTTGATGGCATCATCCTGCTTGTATGGGGCGAATGGATTAAGCATCGCTTTGAGCTTACCACTTGCGTAGGCGTTATGCTGAATCCCGAACTTCTCAATTGCTTCCGAAAAATTCCACGAACTCAGAATCGCGCCGATTGACCCCACGAGACTATATTTTCCGGCATATATCTCGTCGGCATGTGCCGCTATCATGTAACCGGCTGAAGCGCACATATTCCCGCACACGGCGTAAAGCGGTTTTTTTGTTTCCGCCTTTTTTCGATCTATGAAGCGGTTAATCCTCTCGGCTTCGGCTGGCGATCCACCAGGGGAGTCTATGTAGAGAATGACAGCATCGGCATTTTTCACATCGAAAGCGATTCTCAGCTTTTCTATGATGAAGTCGGCGCTACCCTTTGATGCATCACCCGCAATACCACCCTCAAGCCTTACAACAGGAATCTTCGCCTTGTCATTCTCATACGGAAGCATCTTCGATAGCGAGCCCGCCACACCGAATACCAGAATCAAGCCAAAACATGTGCGCTTAAAATAGTTCCAGCGTAACTCCGACTTCTCAGTCTTCACCTGAAGCTGAACCAAGTCCGAGTCGGTATAAGTGACTGTTGGTTTTTTTTTAAACATGTGGTTCTTCAATCGCTATAATGCTTCTGCAATCTGGAAAACGATTGCATCCAAAAAAATCCCTTCCGGCGTACCGACCCTTCTTTGAGCGGTGTTTGGACATACCAGATCCACACTTCGGGCACACTGGTGGTTCTTCCCTGAAAATCCGCGTTGATTCGATCGCTCCAAAAGCTTCATCATTTCTCTGGGAACTGACGGGCGTGTGAATCTCCCTAATAAGAGCAAAGAGTCTCTGGCCATTAATCAGCTCGATCTGGCCACCTCCTGACTTGTTAGCGTCCTTCGCAAATTTCAATGCGGCTTCGGTGTACGCTCCAGAAATCACCACCTTGCATGCGGTAGCGTTTTTCGCTGCCATGACGCCGTAGATCTGACGAACCACATCCACGCCGACACTTATGGATTTCCAGTGTTTGCACTGGATCAAAACTGTTTCGCCAGGCCTTTTAAGCACCAAATCTACGCCACCATCTGGCCCGTCGCCCCCAAATTCCTGTACTTTGTATCCTTGGCGTCTATACACTTCACCAATTAGCAACTCAAATTCCAGCCAACCCATCTGCGATAAATCTTGTTCAAGACTGGCATTTTTGAGTAGATCCTTGCGATGCTGACGTGCAAAAAAAGACAGCCCTGATGCAATCAAGAGCAGTACAGGCGCGATATATTTCGCAGCTTGAGATGTTGCTTTAACCAACGCGCTACTGACTGGATTTCCAGAACCAAAATCGACAATGGAGCCCGTGATGACCGTATTATGAAAAAGTACATAGCTTAAAACAGCCAGCGATAGGGAAATCCACCATGGAAGCAAGGCAAGCAGATCAATGCACTGTATGAGCAGGCTAGACGGTTTTCTTCTGGCTCTCTTCATAGTGATCAAGACGAACTTTTAGGTCATGGTTTTCACGCTGGAGAACTTCGTTGGCTGTTGAAAGACCCTCCAGCATCACGACGGCACGCTCCAATTCCGATTTTCCTCCACTCTTTGAAAATAGAAATCTGACAACCATTACTACCACGTCCAGCGCCACCTTAGCAGAGCCAAAGAGCGCAATAATTAGAACAATAGATTCAAGTGGCATTTAAATTGATAGTGAACTATTTAATCAAACGAACTAAATGAAGATGAATTGCTTGAGAAAGAATATGAATTATCATCCGTAATTGAATAATCTGTTGAGGACGAGACTCCATACATATTCCCGCCGATATCGACCATACCAACCATCAGAAGACCTGTAGCCGGATTTATAGCCATAAAATCCGTTCCAAAGTCGGTATCACATAGGTGATCCCAAGATGTTTCACATGATTTTTTTATTGGTTCAAATTCATATACAAATTGAGAAGAACTTTCATTACCGTCCGCACCATAAGAATTTTCTCCGAATTCTGCAATGGAATCATCGGGATCAGCATTCATCCCATTTTGAGACAAATGCGAAACACCCAACATCGCGCCCAGAGGGACTGATCCCGTATGGACGTTGTGCTTAATCATCAGGTCTTTTAGGCGCTCATGAACGGACTTTTCGGAATGGCCTGCACTTTCCACTCTAATAGAGCCGTACTTCACCATAAGCTTATCAAGCCGAGCTTGCAGATCGTCCGACTTTCCAGATTCTTGCTTGCCTCTGAAAAGTCGCTTGATGCTGTTGATGATGCTCATTTTGATTCCTCGGTCGGTGTCAATGTGCCAATTATACTAATACCTGATATTAACGCAAATTATGCTCAGTATTCATCCTGGAGATCCGCGCTCTCTATTCTCTGACGATTCCCAAAAGATTGATGCTTGGGTTGATGTGTTGACGGAGATGATACAAGCCACGAGCATCCTTCAAGCCCGCCCAGACAGCAACCTGTGACGGCGGAACCCCTTCGTTGAGCCACATCACCAGGCGTGTATTCCTCACAATTTGTGGCCCGAGTCGAGCTGGTAGTGGATACCCACTGACTTCAGATGCCCGTTTAAGAAACTCCGTGACGATGTTGATCAACTGGGTCGCGGTGATTAGCTCTGTCTTGTTCGTTCTGGCGCAGAACAACGCCCGCTGCTCTGACGATTTCGCAACCAAATGACGAACATCCAGCCATGCCTGAATGTCGTGACGCAACTCATTGCTTAAGGTCATTTTGCGCAACTGACCGACACCTGGGCCGTCAACTTGCACGGCGTACAGCGACTGCGATCCGTCTGATGGCTGGCGTCTAACCAGAGACTCCAGGGTGAGTTCGCGCAGCTCCATAGGCATCAATGCCAACTCGAAGAGTGTTCGACAGATGGCATGATTGCGAATGGCGAGGGGCCGCTCGTCCACGTTATGCCCCAATAGGTCTGTTGCCGCACGCCAGATGCCTGGCGACATGATTAACCCCCGAGGATCTTCAGGCGGCGGTACGTCTCTGTACGCCAGCTGCGAGACGACGTTCTGATCAATCCAACGATTTTCCAGCGCGAAAGCATAGATCCTCTCAAGCAATCGCCAGTAGCGTCGCTTGGTGATCGCTTTGGGGTCGGTGTCGATTTGCCGCCCTCGTGGCCCATTGGCGAGAAATGCAAGTACATCACCTTGGGTGACCTCATGCCATGGGAGCGCTTGAGAGAAAGCACCGTTTCTTCGGGTTTCCAGAAACCTCATCCAGGTGCGCCAAAAGTATCGATAGGCCGGTTCGCCCCTGATGCCTATCGGTGCGCGCTCATCCTCTGATGAGTGATCCAGCCACAGCTCCAGCAACACGGCTGCATCTGGCCTGGTTTGCTCAATGAATTTTGGAGACATTGCGGGCATAAATCACCTCATTTTTTGTCGGATTATGCCCATATTTTCTATGGTTGTGGTACTTCCATGGTCTCTGTTAACAGATTAGTTTGAATTTTGGCCAGATCATGTAATACAGATTTCTCCAGAACGTATCTGCAAACAAAAAAAGCCCGCCACATCCGAAGATGTGGGCGGGCTCTGTTTTGCTGGTCTATGCAATGTGCCAGTCAACCCGGAAGGTTCATCTGTCCAGCACCGGCATTTTTACCACTACTCTTCTTCTTGGCCCCTTCGACCTCTTGGAAGAGCCGAATCAGGTCTACCATGATGGCGGCATCGACACTGATGGTCTTGTTGACCACAGTTTCATCGCCACTCGTCTCGATCTCGATCAGCAGGTCTTTGACTTCCCGCTTGCTCATGATCCCCTTGTACGCCTGTTCCAGGCTATCAAACATGCGGCCGGCGATCTTTCGTGATGGCGCCCACTCCCTGATGGCAGACGGCTTGAGTGCTTGTTTGCCTTGGGCTTTTATCTCTTGGAACTTCCGCTGCAGGAAAGGCCCTGCCTTCTCACCGTGCTCGCGCACAGCCTCAACAGCCATCGTTGCCGATACCTTGCCCTCGCGCACCAATTCACGAACGTCCATGTTAGCGGTCGCCAGCACAAGCATGGCTTCCACGTGGGTCGTCGTGCGGTTGATGTGCCTGGCAATATCAGCAACCGACTTACCCATCCGCGTCAGGCGCAAATAGGAATTTGCGACACCAAGCGGCTTGAGTTTCAGTCCTTGTGCACTGGTGAGCATCAGCAGGATTCGCTCGTCATTTCCCCCTCGGAACGGCAGGCAATCCAGGTGTTCGATGGGTGCTCCGCGCTCGATTGCACGTTTTGCACCGCGCAACCGTTGATGACCATCAACAATGAAGATATCCCCATTGGTTGGATCGATCCTAACGATCAAAGGTGGAACGTAGGAGCCATTGAAATACGCCTCCTCGAAGGCCGTGATCTGTTCCATCACCTCTGGGTCGTTGTAATCCCTCTCATTGAATCCCGGTTCTTCCTGGAGTTTTTCCGGTGGAATCCGATATAAATCGGTCTTCTTCACCCCGGTTTCCGTTGAGTTGGCGGCTTGCGCCTTGAACGATCCCAATACTTTTTGGTGTTCCATGATATTTCCTATTTGAAATTCGCATGCCACGTCTATCGACGATCAATGCGCGTGTTAGCGAATTTTTAAGTGTAACTTATCTCGTCTACTTTTCTATCCCTAAGAAGCGTTTTCGCAACAGTTTCCACTGCCACTATATCGCCTAGATAGGATTTTTTTTGAAGGAAGGTAGCAAGCTTTGCCTCACCTTGCCTGTACTCCAAAGCAACGGTGAGTGCTGCCACGTTGTTGTTGTCAACGCCAATGTAGGCAATGCGAACTCGCTTGGTTGGATGGTTTTCCGACATCTGCGTTCCTCGACTGCCTAAAGAACAAGTGACTCAAAGGCTGCGGCGTAGTATTGACCACAGAGTTTCCCACGAGCGTCTTTTGCGAGAAAGATCGGCTCCTCCCGCTTGAGAACACTATTCCAAGACATTGTGACAAACTCGACGGAAACCACAGGACATGAAGTCAGTGTTTCCGTTGGTTTAAGGCCAAGCTTGGCTAGAAGTGAGACATCAAGAATTCCGGTCTTAAAGAGACTTGCATGTTCCTCCGTCTTAATGTGTGAGTGATCGTGAAGATGATTTGATATTTTCATGGTGTTTGATGTATCGAAGGCACCACGCCCCATTGGGGCATAGCACCCCGATGGGAAATTAAGCCAGAAATTCCAGCTCTGTTGTTTTTAGTGTGGCTTGAGGAAGCACCCATTGCGCACTCTCCCTTGGAAGAGAGAACACGCGACGGATCGTGGACGGATCCAATGGAAGCTCGAATTCATATCCTGTGGCTGTATGAGTCACAGGAATGATTTCAGGCAGTTTTTGAACAGAATCGCGCCCCCATTTGTCTTCAAATTCCACCGTAGCATCGACAACAACCTTTGTCCCTCGCGGGATCACGTTTGCGGTCTTTGTCGCCTCGCGCAGAGACTTGATGGCCTTTGCGTAGCTTCCCGGACTGATTAGCTCGTTCTCCCAAATTGAGCAGATATAGCCTCCGATGATCGAGTAGGCCCAGCCGCCGTAGCGCCAGGTGCCATCCGGTTGCTGTACCAGCAAACCCTCATCGTTCTCAGAAACTCTGAGCACATTCGGAATCGTGGTTGCTTGAGCTTTCCGCTTCTTGCTTGCGCTGCGACCTAGCGAGGCGTTACGCCCGGCATACACAGGCGCATGCTCGATGACGCGCCACGGGCCAAGACCCGAGGCGTTTCCGAACAGCGCCGCAATGACGGGGGCGTCATGCTGCATGCTCAATTCATGGGCTTTACCTTCCTTGAGCACGTCAACGACACCGCTATAGCCAAATCGGCTAAGAATCGCGTAGGCGGCATCTGCCTGGGTGGTCGGGATGGAAGCCCGCCACGAATCCGAGACCTTCAGTGTGACCGTGCCGGGATCGTGATGAACCGGATTGGCCAACTCTCTTAGCCAGCTGGCGATGTAGTTCTCCGCCAGAAGTGCGCCGCTGCGGCTACGCAGCATTCCTCCTTCACAGGAGGAACCATACTTAAAGATCTTTTCGATAGCTGCTTCCAGCGCACCGAAGTAGATGCAGCACCACTTTGGTGTGTGTGGGTAGCAATTTTTCTCGTACATCTCCTCATAGAGGCTGTACCAGATGACGCCACTTGCGTCTTTGTATGCGGAAGCAAGCTTCCCTGTAGTGATAGTAGACCCCATGATTTCTCCAAAAAAATCAGGGTCACTGTCCCCTTGGGGTTGAGTGACCCCGAGGGTTGAAAAGCTCTTGCGAGCGGTTGATGCTGATTATTTTGATTCCTCAGCAGGGAATATTGATCACTTGGAATTACTCCAGGTGCGTCAAATTCTGGCTTTCTGAAGCACCGCTACGAGGCGCTTGAGAAAACCCCCTGCCGCGAGAACAGGGGTTTGGAAAGAAAAAGGCATGCACCTCTTCCTCTTGAGTCGGATGGCCGACCATCAGCTATGCCACCGGGTTATATTTCCCAGAGGGTTGCAATCAACCAGAAAGACACTCGGAAAGTATAGTGTCTGCATTCTCAACGTATGGAGCCAACAGACTTAAACCGAGGTCAATCGCATTTTTGCGTTGATCCATATTATGGATCTCAGTTGCAAATGCCTCCAGTTTTGGCAGCTTGCTGAGTTGTTTAAGCAACTCGTTTTCAGCTTTCATACGCAGATGTTCAGCCTCCAGTAAAGGGCAATTTTCCGGGTGACTGACTTTGAGGTTCCGCTTATTCCTCTCCTCGAACGTCAAAGAAAGAAACATTTTCAAGTCCTCGCTGTCCATAAGATATGACTTCTTGCGCTCAGTCACTCTCCCAGATATTCCGTATTCACGCCATTCTTCGTCATACTTAAAGTTATACTCTTCAAGTATTTTGGCCTCGTAAGCCTCGACGATAGGACGCACGAGTTGCTCGTGCGCCATGGCCAGCATCAGATTTTGCGCTGCGGAAATCATTGATACGGTGATTCCGCATGGATATTGTTTCGTTGTCATGATGATCCTTTTTGAAATGTGGGATCACCGCCTTTGGGGCGTGTGACCCCAAGGGTTATGCTCTTTCGAGCGGGTAGATGATTTTGATTTCGGTTTCCGGGTTGTTCAATGGTAGGCGTTGTATAAGTATTTATACATGCCTAAGAACTACTGCGCCGGAATGCCGGTTAGGCTACAACTGGTCACTCTCAGCGATCATGGGAACGCCTTCAGCGTAATTGGAAGCCAGCAAGCATCGCAGCGCTGCCACCCGGTGGTTCTTGCCGACCCCCTTGGGGCCGGAGGTTCCGCGTCCGCGAAGGTAAGCCTGAATCATTTTTCCATCCTCGTGTTGGATAGACTCAAACATGATCCCGTACTCGTCGATGAGCTTGCCACACTGCGCCCAGTCACCGAGCGGGTCGAAATCCGCTATTTGACCCTTGGTCGCAATAATGATTTCGAGCTCAGCTTCCTCTCGATTTGTGTAAAACATGTCCACAGACGCCAGCCCTTTTCGGCCCTGATGGTCGATGAACGTCACTGAGGGGGCGGTAGCTCTCACTTCATGGTTGATGCCATACCGGATGATTTTGACCGGTGCGGTCTTAGCGTCTGCGATCTCGCCATCTCCTCGATAGATGTACGTCACATCGAACAACGTGAAGGGGGTTGTCAGGCCTTCCACATCTGCATTCGTCGCATGCACGGGTTCACGAGGTGCAAGGCCCAGCAGATACCCAACAGCCCGGTTGAGGTCTTGTCCATCAAGAGCATTGATGGCGATGTTTTTCGATTTCATGGTGATCCTTTAAAACCGGGATCACATCCCCTTGGGGCGTGACCCCGAGGGTTGAAAAAAAGTTGCGCTTGAGTTACTTGACAAAACCTATGAGACGTGCCAAGAACTCAAGTGCGCTCTGATTCAAGAAGATGACTGTGAACATCAGGATCAGGAACAAATTCGTGAACTTCTTGTCCATGCGCTCAAAGCGAGCATCAATCTTCGCCAAGTCTTCCTTGACCGAGCCTTGCAGCT
>NZ_JSYI01000114.1:0-7033 GCF_001023515.1 Diaphorobacter sp. J5-51
ATCACAGTATCAATGGGGCTGCTGGAGCTAAATAGATACCCCTTATGTTTGTACAGCCATGATAGCAGTGGCGGGGGCTGCAGCGGCCAGGAGCCCCCGCAGGCGACGCGGGCGCGCTACGCCTTGGCGGTGGAGAGGGGCGTGCCGGGGAGCCGGTCGCGCCGGGCGATGAATTCGCGGGCCGCCTGGGCGCGCAGGGTGGCACGGCCCAGCCCGGTGATGGTGATGACGCGTGCCGAGCGTACGGATTCGCCTTCGCCGGGCAGTTCAGCCTGCACCATGCCCGCGGCGCGCAGAACACGCAGCTTGTCCACCTCTGCCTCACCGACGACGGGGGCGGGAAACTGGTCCCGCTGCGCAAGTTGACGGAGAAGTTCCATGGGCATGTGACTGGCTCCCGGTGCTGCGCCGCGCAAACGGTGCGGCGGACGGGGTGATTGTGGCCCCTGGGGCGAGGCCGGTACAACAAAGGCCCCGTTCTCAAGTGGGCAGTTCGGCGCCGTGCGCTGACCGACAATCCCACCATGACTGTGTCTTCGCGCTCCACCTTCCTGCCCCTGTCGCTGCTGGCCGCGCCGCAGCGGGACGACCCGCACCCGCTGGTGCTGTACCACGGCCGCTGCGCCGACGGTTTTGCCGCCGCGCTGGCCGCCTGGCGCTTTTATGGCGGTCAGGTCGAATGCCTGGGGCTGACCCACGGGCAGGTGGCCACCGTGGACGACCTGCCGCCGCTGCAGGGGCGGGCCGTCTATGTGCTGGACTTTGCGTTTGCGCCCGACCTGCTCGCCGCCATCGACGCGCGTGCCGCCCGGCTGGTGCTGCTGGACCACCACAAGAGCGCGGCCGAGCAGTTGGAGGGCTTTGCCTGCCGCTGCGGTGGCCTGCACTTCGACATGGGCAAGTCTGGTGCGCGCCTGGCGTGGGAGTTTTTCCACCGTGACGCACCACTGCCCGCCTTGGTGCGCCACGTGGAAGACCGCGACCTGTGGGCCTGGCAGTACCCCGACACCGCGGGCTATGTGGCGGCGCTGGACATGGAGCCGTTCGACTTCGCCCGTTGGCAGCAG
Source organism: Diaphorobacter sp. J5-51 (assembly GCF_001023515.1). NCBI lineage: Bacteria > Pseudomonadati > Pseudomonadota > Betaproteobacteria > Burkholderiales > Comamonadaceae > Diaphorobacter > Diaphorobacter sp. J5-51. The sequence continues at coordinate 1,068 of NZ_JSYI01000114.1, forward strand.
ATCGCCGACTTCACGCCCGCCGAGACGGCGGCCTTCGTCGCGCGCGGTCAGGCCATGGACGAGAAGTTCCGCCACCTGGCGCAGGACGTGGCGGGCGGTGCGCAGCCGCTGGTGTTCAACGGCGAGGCCGGGCTGATGGTGAATGCGCCCGGCGCCTTCCACAGCCTGGTGGGCGAGTTGCTGTCGCGCCAGAGCGGCACCTTCGCGCTGATGTGGGTGGTGGGCAAGGACGGGCAGGTCAAGGTGGGCCTGCGCTCGCAGCGCGGCTACGACTGCTCGCCCCTGGCCGTGAGCATGGGCGGCGGCGGCCATGCCCAGGCCTGCGGCTTTCGCCTGCCTGGCGAGCGGCTGGCGCAGTTGCTGTCCGGCGTGTTCCAGGCCGACGAAACGGGTGCGAGTTCCTAGCCAAAATGGCCCGTAGCGCTCGATGGAAAAGCGCGAACAGCTATTGAAATGATAGTCGCCTACCGATGCCGGCGCCGGTAGTCCCAGGGCGCCTGCGGGCGCGGCTGCGACCACAGCCCGGTCTGGCTGGCGCGTGCCTGGCGCTGCAGCGCCACCAGGTGCGGATAGCGCTGGGCCTGCGGTGCATAAACCCAGGCCAGGCCGGCGCGCACCTGGGCCGTGCCCACGTCCTGCCCCTGGCAGCGCACGTGCGCCAGCGTGCGGCCGTAGTCGTCGTGGCCCAGCGTGCGCAGGGCAGCCTGCTGGCGAAAGCACAGGCGCGCCAGGTTCTGGCGCGCGCGCTGGCCGAAGGCCTGGCGGCTCTCGGGCGCGTCGATCGCCACCACGCGCACGCGCTGCGGGCGCCAGGCCCCCGGCGTGCCGCAACGCACGGTGAGCGTGTCGCCATCGCTGATGGCAATCACAAGGCAGAGGAGGGCGGCAGCGGACACAGGTGGGGCAGAGGTGAAGAGCGGATAAAAGTGCGGCGAGGCGTGGGCGTGGGCCGGCATGCGACCGCGCAGGTGTCGCACGGTGACGCCGCAAGGGCGCGCACTATAACCGTGTCGGATGCGCGCTTGCAGGTCCGCGCGGCGTCGCGGCCTTGCCCGTACCGGTTGCCTAAAAAATGGGCGATGCGCTGCAGCCCAATGCCGGCGCGGCCTGCGCGGGGTTGTCCCGGCGGTTGTCCACAGGGCCGCCCACAGGCGGTGGGCATAAGTGGTGCGGCGGCGGGGCGCGCGCCAATGGCCGACAATCGCGGGTCGCACGCGGGCAAAGGCCTGCCCTTTCCTCGTTCGGGTACATGCCTGCTGTTCTCATCCGGATGCGTGCCTGTTGTTGTCTTGCCCGAGGCGGCGACGTTGCGTTGTCGCCGGGTTTCCCGCATCGTTTCTTGTCCACCTGCTGCCGTTTGTGATCCAAGGTCTTGTTGCGTCCATCGTCGCGTCCGTTCTGTTCGGCGCCATGTATTACCTGGCACCGGCGCTGGCGCCGCTGGATGGCGAGCAAATCTTCGGCTGGCGCGTGCTGTGCACGCTGCCGTTCACCACGGCGCTGCTGCTGGCGCGCGGGCAGTGGCCGCGCGTGCGCCTGCTGGCTGCGCGCGCGTGGCGGCAGCCGCTGCTGGCGCTGGGGCTGCTGGCCAGCGCCGCCATGCTGGGCGTGCAGCTGTGGCTGTTTTTATGGGCGCCGCTGCACGGGCGGGCGCTACCGGTGTCGCTGGGCTACTTCCTGCTGCCGTTGGTGATGGTGCTGGCCGGGCGGGTGCTGTACCGCGAGCGGCTGTCGCACCTGCAGTGGCTGGCCACGGCACTGGCGGGCGCGGGTGTGCTGCACGAGGTGCTGCGCGCCGGCGGCATGTCGTGGGAGACCTGGCTGGTCGCACTGGGCTACACCGCGTATTTCGTGATGCGCCGGCGCCTGGGCACCGACCACCTGGGCGGCCATTGGCTGGACATGCTGCTGCTGGTGCCCGCGGCGCTGTGGTTCGTGGTGCGCGCGCCGTCGTCCCTGCCGCTGGTGCTGGAGCATGCGCACTTGTGGGCGATGGTGCCCGTCCTGGGCGTGGTCAGCGCCGTAGCGCTGGCGCTGTACATGGCCGCCAGCCGCCTGCTGCCGCTGGGCCTGTTTGGTCTCTTGAGCTATGTGGAGCCGGTGCTGCTGGCGCTGGTGGCGCTGGCGCTGGGCGAGAGCATCGGCGCGGCGCAGTGGCCTACCTATGGCCCCATCTTCGCCGCCGTGGCGCTGCTGGTGCTGGACGGCGCACTGCGCCTGCGCCGCCCGGCCGTGCAGGTTCAAGACAAAAAGCCGCTCTAGCGCCCATCCATCAAGCGCTGGCAGCTATTAAAATCGATGCAAACGGTGCCATTCGCAGCGCCGCACAGCCACCCGAGGGAGCCCCCACATGCACGCCACCGTGCCCCATCCGCGCCAGCGTTTGCGCGCCTTTTCTGCGGCGGGCGTGTGCTTCGCCCTGGCCACCGCTGGCCTGCTGGCGCTGCCCGCCACGCCCGCGGGCGCGCGCGATGCGTCCACCGCCTGGGGCAAGCGCCTGGTGGAGTCGTTCGAATTGACGCCCGAAGACCTGGCGCGGCTGGCGCGACACCAGGACAAGACGGCCGGCAGCAAGCCCGCGGGCTTTTTCTCCGAAACGGTGGCCTGGAAGGCGCCGCGCGCGCTGGACCTGCCCGCCAGCGGCAACCCCTACACGCTGGTGGTGCACGTGGCCGGCGTGGCCCAGGCCGACGGCGAGGGCCTCACGCGCTGGATGGCCGGCTGGGACACGGACAACGGCACGCGCCTGTCGATGGTGCAGGGCGCTGCGTTCGGGACGGGTACGCGCGCGGGCCAGGTGCTGCAGCTGGCGGGCACGGCTGGGCCAGTGAGCTTCAAGGAGGACCGCAAGGTGGCGCCGGCGCTGGAGTTCGCAGGCGCGAGCAACCTGCGGCTGGACGGCGTGCGCGTGGAGGTGTGGTCCGGCATGCGGCGCAGCTCGTTCGTCGAGCTGCTCATGTCCGCCGTGCCGCTGCTCACGGGTGTGGTGTTCCTTGCGCTGGTCGTCTGGTGGCGCAAGCGCTAGCGCCGCGCGGCGCAACTGCACACCGTGCAGGCCGCCCGGGGCGCTGGCGGGCGCGTGCCGCGCTAGAAGCCCAGCGGCTGGCCGGGCTTCCAGGCGTCGGCCAGGCGCTCGGCCTCGGCAATGTCGCTGGGATGCAGCTTGTCCTTGAGGCGGACCAGGCCTGCACGCGCGCTGGACGGGTAGTGCTGCTCGGTCAGCAGCGCGTCGCGCACCGGCGCGGCGCGCGAGGCGCGTTCGGCCAGCGTGAGCAGCATCCACGCGGGGACGGGACGTTGGCTTACGGGATCGGCGCCCCGCGCGTAGAGCATGCCCAGGCTGTACAGGCCCGCGCCGTCGCCCTGGCGCGCCGCACGCAGGTACCAGTTCTCGGCCAGTGAGGGCTGGCGCGGCACATGTTCACCGCGCTCATACAGACCCCCCAGGCGCACGGCGGCGGTGGCATCGCCCGCGCGGGCGGCGCGCTCCAGCCATTGCAGCGCCTCGGCCGGGTCCAGCGGCTGGCCGATGGCGTTGCGGTAGCTGCTGCCACCCAGCAGCATGGAGCCCAGCAGCACCATGGCCCGCGGCTCGCCCTCATCGGCCAGCGCGCGCACGGCAGGCAGTGCCTGGGCGCCTTCGCCCATGCGCCACTGGTGTTCCAGTGCATCGATGCGCGCCCGCCCGTCCTGCACGGCGCGGGCCTGGCTGACATCGGCGGCGCGGCTGTCGCTGGCGGCGCGTTGCTCCTGCTGGGCGCTGCGCTGGCGCTCGCCGTTCCACTTCCAGCCCAGCAGCGCGGCCCCGGCCAGCACGGCGCTGCCCAGGGCGATCCAGGCCCAGGGCAGACCCGCGCTGGCCCGGGCGCGGCGCGGGTCCAGCGGGACGGGCTGGGTATCGTCATCTTCATCGTGGCCCGCGCGTGCGCGTGGGCGCGGCGTGGCCTTGTCGTAGACCACCGCGCAGCGCGGGCATTGCCAGGCGGGGGCGGTGTCGCTGGCCTGGCGCGTGTAGTGGCAGCGTGGGCAGGTGCGTGCGACGTGCGATGAGGCCGCAGCAGGCGCGGGTTGCGTGGGCGCGGGGTCGAGCGGGGCGAGGGACAGGCCGTCGCCAGGGTTTGTGGTCATGGTGTTCAGTTCCTCCCGCCGCGATTGTCGCTGCTGGGTGGAGGGTGCTGAGCGTAAGTGAAGAATCCGGCGCAAAGCCAATGCAGGAAAGCGCCAGCAGCTCTACTTTTTGCGGTGGTGCGGCACTGGGGAGGGCGGGCTGGCGGGCTGCCAGCAGCCCGGCTCCAGCCCGTCCAGGGCGTAGGGGCCGATGGCCGCGCGCACCAACCGCAGCGTGGGGTGGCCCACGGCGGCGGTCATGCGGCGCACCTGGCGGTTGCGGCCTTCGCGGATGATGAGTTCGATCCAGCAGTCGGGAATGTTCTGGCGCACGCGGATGGGCGGATCGCGCTCCCAGAGGGCGGGCGGCGGCTCCAGCCGGCGCACGCGTGCGGGCAGGGTGGGGCCGTCGCCGAGCTGCACGCCATGGCGCAGGGCCTGCAGCGCGGCCTCGTCAGGAATGCCCTCCACCTGCACCCAGTAGGTCTTCTCCATCTTGTGGCGCGGATCGCTGATGCGTGCCTGCAGCGCCCCGTCGTCGGTGAGCAGCAGCAGCCCCTCGCTGTCGGCATCGAGCCGCCCCGCCACATAGACGCCGGGCACGTCGATGAAGTCCTGGAGCCCGCGCCAGCGCCCCTCGGGCGTGAACTGGCTCAGCACGCCATAGGGCTTGTTGAAGCGCAGCAGCCGCGCCGCGCGTTGGGGGGCGGGCGCCGGCGCGGCCGCGGGGCGGCGCAGCGCCAGGCGCGGGCGTGGGGCAGGGGGCGTGCTCATGCGGGCAGGAACAGGGCCGGGTCCACCATGGTGCGGTTGAGCATCACGCCCCAGTGCAGGTGCGGGCCGGTCACGCGGCCGGTGGCCCCTACCTTGCAGAACGCATCGCCCGTGCGCAGTACGTCACCCACCTGGCAGTCCATGCGGCTGAGGTGGCAGTACATGCTGAGCAGGCCGCCGCCATGGTCCAGCCACACGGTGCCGCCGTTGAAGAAATAGTCGCCCACATCGATCACTCGGCCCGCCAGCGGCGCGGCGACAGGGGTGCCCGTGGCGGCGGCAATGTCCATGCCGCTGTGCGGATTGCGCGCCTGGCCGTTGAACACGCGCCGCAGACCGAAGCTGCTGGAGCGCCGTCCCGGCACGGGCTGACGCATCTGCAGCTCCTCTGGCAAGGGCGTTGAAAAGGTGGCCATGACGTGCTGCTGGTGCGCGCGCTCACGCTCGTGGCGGGCCAGGTCTTCGGGTGCCAGGTCCACCGTGCGCGGTGCCACGGTCAGGCGCTGCTCGCGGTACTGCTTGGCTGCCACGCGGTAAGCCACGTGCCGCGCCGGTGCGGTCGGCGTGGCCTGTACCGTCACCTCGGCCTCGCCCGTAGGCGCGGCCAGCGGGATGCCGACGATGGCCGTCCACTCGATCGCATCGCCCAGCACCAGCACCGGGACGTCGCCCGCGTGCACCGCCGGCCGCTCGGCCGCGGGGCCCAGCGACAGCCGGGCCACGCCCCCGGGCACGGCCAGGGCCTGCGGCCATTGCTGGGCGGTGCCCGCCCGGACCAGCGCGGGCATGCCGGGCGCCAGGGCGAGGCCCAGCGCCTGCAGCAGCGTGCGGCGCCGTGCGCCTGAGGGGGAAAGGGGCGGAAAAGTGGGGTCGCAAGGAAATGGCACGGCCGCAGTGTAGAGCGCTCGTGGCCGGCGCCTGCCCACCGGGTGGGCATGGTTATGCGCAAAGCTAAGGTTCTCATGCGCGTGCGTGGCAGTGGTCCATAATCCGCACCCAATGCCCTGGGCGCCATGGTGCCCGGGGCATTGCCACGTCTGAGCTTGTCAGAAATTTTGTGTGTGAGGCATAGCATGTCGACAAGG
>NZ_JSYI01000115.1:0-28038 GCF_001023515.1 Diaphorobacter sp. J5-51
CCTTGTCGACATGCTATGCCTCACACACAAAATTTCTGACAAGCTCCCAGGCCGCGTTGTAATTTGCCCCGCCATGGACATTCATGTAGGCCAACTGCAAGGACCACCTTTCGATGGGAAGTGGTGACGGTGTCGTCTGTCACAACGCTTGCTCGACTCTGTGGACCGACAAACAGTGCCCTCGCAGCAACCTCCACCCCCACGCTTCAAGAATCCACAGCTTGTTTCAGAAGTCGAAGCGCGTCGCGGAGTTGGGACTGGAGCTGGGCGGTCTTCCTTCGTTCGGCGACCAGCGCTTCCACTAGGTTGTTGTGTTCTGCCACCAGTGCGTTGTACGCCTCCATGGACACTCCCCGACGGACTTCGGGTTGCCAATGGTAGTAGCTCGACAGCGGGCGCTGCGGTGCGGTCAGGCGGTTTAACCCCGCCTGCAGCCCCGCCATTCCGAGTTCGACGCCCTGCATTGCATTCAAGTAGCCCATCGATGAATCTCCAGAATCTATTGGACGGCCAAAGTGGCCGAATGATCGGCCTCTTTGGTCCCGTAATCGGTCCATCCGGCACAACGAAGGGACGAACCAATCCATTGATCGGCCGCAGGTGTACATCAATTGGCCACAAACGTCAAAAACTGACAGCAACAGTCGACTGGTCGTGTTGTCCAGCTTCGGATAACAGCAAAGCGGGTCGGAAAAGGAGGGGTATTGACCGGTGAGGCATACGGTCAGATGCATGTGACGTACCGGTTCAACCGAATACGCCGTACCTCAAAACCCGAAGGGTTTGTACCCCGCCTGATGACTCGGCGGGGTAGTGGTGAACCCTACAGTAACCACTCTGCTTGGGTACAGCCAAACCTCACAGTAACGTCACCATAGAGCAATAGGGGATCGCTCAATCAGGCTGGTCGCGATTTTGGGACGATTGAGTCGGGTTACCAGGGGTCAGCGGATGTAACCGTGCGCGATGATTCGGTTTCGTTCGCGAAATCACCTCGCACTGTGCACAGGTCACTTGCGCTGTGATTGGATCCGAAGCTTCAGGCCAAGGGCCCCGGTGGCCACAGAGGGCGATGTGATGCCCCGCGGCGACGAGGTGTGTTTCGCTGTCGAATCCCGTCGCGACGTCGAAATCTCCCGTCTGTGTACGACGGGTCATACTGGCGCCGAAGCTTCGCATTTCGCGCACGGTGTCATCCGCCACCGCGAGGATCTCCCGCGAAAGCGTCAGAGTACCGGTTGCGTAGTCCTTCGACACCGAAGCCACCGGTGCGTCTGCGGGCGTGATGTCGCGGATCACGAACCGGCGTCCCATCCAAGCGCCATGGAAGACGAAGCCGGCGATTCGGTGCGGAAGTTCTTGGAGAAGGGCAGCAATCTTTGTCGCACCTTTGGCAGTCATCGCGTCAAAGGCCTTAGGCATGACTGTGTCCTCCGATTCCGGGCGCCTTCCGGGCCCGATGGTGAGCTTCGTGCGCGTGCTTGGCATCGATGTCGAGCGCTCGATCGTTAATGAAGCGGATTTCGTCTTCGGTGTAACCGAATAGAAGCTTCGCGATGAGTCGACTGACCGTCAAAACCAGATCCTTGAGGTGGGGCAATCCCGTGGCGTCCACCTCAACCTCGGCCAACCCATTCCTCTGTGGCAGTGCAGCCGGTTCTTGTGCCATGACCTCTTTGAGTTGGCCTCTCAATCGCATCAGGTCAATGGCCAACTCGCTCTTGTCTGAGCACGACTCCACGTTGTTGCTCAGGTCCTGGAAATCCTCGAACCCATGGCGCTTTGCCAGTTGATCGATATCTGCTTGTGTGATCCGTTTCATGAAACGCTCCCAAGAATCGCTGTGATCCGTCGTTGGACGGACCAGCACAGCTGCAACTATTTTTGATCACCAAAGCAGTGGCCTCCTGCACAAGTTTCAGTTAAGGACGTTTTTCTTCAGGTGCCAGTTGTCGACAAAATGTCCTTAGATGCACACGTTGCTCAAAAAATGAAAAATCGGTTGGTAACATTTCTCCGTGGTTCGATAAGAAGTCGAATCAACCGTCAGTTTCATAGGTCAAGGAGCATCAAGCCATGCAACAATTGAAAATTGAGGTCCATCGTTTTATTGCCAATGACGACTACGCTGCCAAAGTTGCCTTTGGGGGTGATGGTGGTGAATGTCTGATTTCTCCTGCTTGGCTGCGCGATCAATACCCCAGTTTCGATCAGCTGAAGGCGGACGGGGAAGTGAACGCTGACGGATCGGTGACCATCGGGTACGCGGTCGAGGTTGACGATGAAATTCGTCAGCTCGTGTACAAAAATGGGACGGAGAATACGTATATCGACTCCGAGGTCGAGCGCGCAGGGATGTCGGGCTTCGAAGAAGTGGATGTGTACGAAATCCGCGTTACTGAGTCGATGCACAACGAAGCGAAAAGGGCCGTGTGGAATGCACTTCGGGGATCAGCCGCTATCCGCAATCGCGGCGACGCCGATGTCCTTGAGGAAGCCATCCTCGCCTGGTACTGGAACCCCGATCGTGAAGAATGCGCCCGAATGCTCGATGCGATTGAATACACTGTCGCTAACGACCGCGGAGCGATCGGTGAAGCTGATGTGTCTGCGTGGGAAGAGGCCACGGGCTATAGCGGCGCTGACTGACGAAGCAGCAAGAGATCACCGGTGCGACGTCAATACCAGCGGAATGAACTTCGGTGGCGAACCCCGCCCCGCTCAAAATAGTGGGCCTTGAAAAGGCGGCGTACTGATGTTCTGGCACGCCGCCCTTGGTCTGAGGATTCACTCCTAACTCTGGAGTTTGTCCGCGCGGCGACGCCATTGACCGTAATACTTCTCGAGCATCGGTGTCCCAGTGGATAGATTGAAGGCGCTGGTGCAAGCCGCTGCCACGTCAAAAAGCTGTCTGCTTGAAAACCTGAAGACATCCCAGACATCGCCAGCAAATACCGGTGTCGCAATCACTGCGTGCACATGGATGTGCACCGTATCGCCGTGCGCGACAAAAACAGCCGGCTGAGTCCCGCCCCACCCCAGAAAATCCAAGGCATCACGCGCAATACGGATCGCGTTGGCCGCTGAAGATGCGTTTCGTCGCGGAGACTGGTGGTAGTCCGCCGGGTTTCGAATCTCCGGTGATGCGATCGGCGCAAAGGCGAAGACGACATGCGCGTACCAGTCGCGCGGCCGAGGCCGTCCCACACATGCTTTAAGGCCTTTGCACCCCTCAATGCCCGCACACCTTTTCTGACACACGCCTGCTTCGCGGACATAGAAATCGAATTGGTTGGCCAGGTCATCGGCGGCGGCTTCAACATCATTGCCCCAGGGCATGTGATTGAGAACAAGGTGATCAAGCTGCGGGGGGCCTAGCAGTCGATTCGATGCCGCATCTGCATCCGCTTTGGGCGTAAACAGATACTTGAACAGCCGACGCAAATCAGCCGGCCGTCTGGGCGACTTTCGCTTGAACCTGATGATCTTGATCAGCACCCGTGGTCCTCGCGCAATTTGGCCAAGTGCAATCGAGCATCCAGATGAATCCGTGCAGCCTCTTCGACCAGTTTGGGGTCTGTCGGTGCCTTGATCAATTGCTCCAGCAGAAAACCCAGCGCCAACAGCTGATTGGAGATATCCACAAGCTCTGCGGGTGGGACGATGGTTCTGTTTCGTGAAACCGCATTGCGGGCCCTGGGGTCCCAGACGTCGTCTTTGAGGCATCTCTGAACCGCTCCTGTTAGGAGATCGGAAATGCTCGAATCGTGGCGCTGTGTGGCCATTTCGAGCTTTTTGCGCATCTGCTCTGGAACGTTGAAGTTCAGTTTGACCTTTCGCACACCCCTTTGACGGGGTTGGCTGACCCTTCTTTTTCTGGTTGATGCAGGTCCCTGCGGGTTGGCAGGTAACTCCTTTGCCGTTCTTTTTGGGGGTGTCTTGGGCTCAGCCATGGCGCTTTTTGGATTGACTCTTGTCGTTCATTCTTGATCCTATATATCTTGCCATGCATTGACCCAGCGTCTTCGCTGCTGTGGAGCTGATCACATTGCTCAACTCGCATGCGTCGCGAGCATGCTGATGAGTGCTGAGCGGGGTAGTTCGCCCCGGCGTACAGCCTTTTCGGGAGGTGGGTATCTGCCGCGTCTGTCCGTTAGCAGCAGGCTGAGCTGCGCCCTGTAGCAAGTTACACGGAGCCTCAACCCTCTCCAGAAAGCATCTGATGCGTATCAATGCTTCCCGACAGAGGGGCATGCTCTGAGGAAACTTATACCGCTGTTGACCGGCTCGATGGAGATTGGGTGTCTCGTCTACTTCTTGGGATAGAGCTGGTGTCCAGGGTCGAGCCAAACGACGTAGAAGACTTCGTCGATGAGGATGCCATGGACTCGCCCATGTTCGTTACCACTAATCTCAAATTGCCATGCCTCGCAGGCCTGGAGTTGAGGGGTCAAATGTGAAAACCCGGTCGGCTCGGAGGTGCCTGCCCAATCGTGGCGATGCGCGCGAAGCGCCTTGTCTTTGTTGGTGCGAAATGAGCTCAGGCTCATTTCAGAGACACTCTGCAAACGACGGAGAAACTGAGGGAGATAGGTGGCAGCGTCTGTCACCTTCTCATGACCGAACTTTTCGGTCGACGAGAGATGTCTGAATGAAAAACGTATCAGGTCGTCGGGGAGCTCTTTCGCCTTATGAATTCTGCCACTCGAATCGGGCAGCTCCTGCTTCTTAATCTTGCCGTTCGACCCACCCATCGTTGGCCAGTTGTGGTTTAGGCGGCAGCCTGCTGTTTGAAAAACTGAGCCATAGACTCATTGCTAATCACTTCCGTGGATTCAGCATCCGGCGGGAGTCCCCTGCGAGCGTCAATCCATGGGGCTTCAAGATGCGTGCGACGCTCCAACTCCCAGCCAGAGTCGACGCCGTAGACATCCAAAACCTCATCAATGTGTCTTGTGAGCTCGCTACTGATGCTCGTCGGCGTTGCAACCTCTTCGTTGATAGGGTTCCAGCGGAAGGCTTTGTATTGATGGTAGACATCAGGATTCACAGGCCCGTGGACCCAAGCCTGAAAGCTCCCTTCGAAAGCTGGCTTTCCGTATAGCCCCAAGTGCCAACCTTGAACATAGTAAAGAAGCTTTTGAAGCTTCAAGTTAGACACGGGATCGCCAGCCTTCTGAAAGAAAGCGATGATGTATTGAGCGACAGTCTTGGCGTCCGGCATGGGTTCCTCCGATCGGGACTTCAGATTTTCATTCTACCGCCCGCGTCAAGCGAGACCCCAGTGGAGCGTGGTCCTGGCCTACGCGCGGCAAGGTCAGGGCTGCACGGACGGCGCAGACTTTGCCGGGAACAAACCTCTCGAGCATGGAGACTCGATGAAAGACGCGGATATGCGTTGCAGGCTTCGTGGGGTGCCCGCAGCGCTGAATCTTCGTCATGAATTCGGTTGACCGACTTGGCTCCCCGCGCCGGCATGGGGTTGTGCGTAAATCAGCGTTTTGTTATGCTGCGCAACACCCCGCCATTTTTGGGATATGCCATGGTCCGCTGTCACCTGTCGACCCTTATGGGGCGCGACAAGCTTCGAATCTCTGACGTTTCGCGCCTGACCGGCCTGAACCGCAGCACGGTCACGTCCCTGTACAAAGAGACGGTGACACGTATCGATGTGGCCGCCATCGATGCTCTGTGCAGCCTGTTTCGTTGCTCCGTGGGCGAGCTCTTCGAGCACGTGCCCGACCCTGACGGGAGTGCGCCATGACGCTCAGCGCATCCCGATGGCATGTCATTGCGGAATCCAGCTTTGCCTGGGAGCGTGAGGCGCTTGAGTGGCTGAGGGCCAATCTGCCCGACAGAGATTCCTGGCACGTCTGGACCAACTTTGAGTTCATCGACGACGAAGGAAAGGTCAACGAAGTCGATGCGCTGGTGCTTTCGCCGGCTGGTCTGTTCCTGGTCGAGATCAAGAGCCGCCCTGGGGTGTTGCGGGGCGATGCCCACAGTTGGACGTGGACCACGGACGGCCGCAGTTTTACCTACGACAACCCCCTGATCCTGGCCAATCGCAAAGCCAAACGCCTGGCCAGTCTGCTGCGCCGTCAACCGGCGATCATGAAGGCCAAGGTCAGGTTGCCCTTTGTCGAGCCTGCCATCTTCCTGTCCTCGTCAAGCCTGGCCTGCCAGCTTGAGGGCCTGGCCAAGACGGCTACATATCAGAGGGGGCGGCCGGGTGCGTTGGATGACCCGGGCATCGTCGGGGCTCTCAGCAATGGCATCACCTCGCGCGCCACAACTCCTGTTGACTCCACCCAGGCGCGCGCCATCGGCCGGGCGGTAATTGAGGCCGGCATTCGACCCTCCAACAAGCATCGTCAGGTCGGTGATTACAAGCTGACCAAGCTCATGGCCGAGGGCGACGGCTTTCAGGATTGGGAAGCCAGTCACGTCAGCGTAGACACCATACAGCGTCGTGTGCGCATCTACACCGTCGCTTCTGCGTCGTCGCCGGAGGCTCGTGCTGCCCGGCTTCGTCAGGCGCGTCGCGAATTCGAGGTGCTCGAGGGCATAGACCACCCCGGCATCCTGCGCGTCAACGACCTGAAGGAAACCGAGCTTGGCCCGGCGTTGATCTTTGATCACGATCCCAAGGCCGTTCGGCTGGACCACCTGCTGCGGGAGAAGGGTAAGACCCTCACGATCACGCAGCGACTGCAGATGGTCCGTGACATCGCCGAGACCCTGAAGTACGCCCACTCCAAGCGCCTGTACCACCGAGCTCTCGGTCCGCAAAGCATCACGGTCCATGGCGTGGACAGCGGCGCCATGCAACTGCGTCTGATGAACTGGCAAACCGCCTCACGCAACGTTGGCGGCTCCAGTTCTCCCAACACTGTCCACCGGACGACGGGAACCCAGCACGTAGAAGACTACGTCGAGGATCTTGGCCTGCTGTATCTGGCTCCTGAAACCACACGGGCCGACCCCGCCCAAGGAGCCAGCCTGGATGTCTTCTCCCTGGGCTGCATCGCTTTCTACATTTTCAGCGGCCAGCCACCGGCCGAGTCCACGCTGGAGTTGTCAGAAAAGCTGCGTGTGGGGCAGGGCCTGCGCCTGTCCGACACCATGGACGGCTGCGGTGCCAAGCAGCAAGACCTGATCCAGTTCGCCACTGCACCCGATTTGCTGGCTCGGTACGACACGATCCAAGGCTTTTTGGACGATCTGGATGCGGTTGAAGATGAGCTGACCGCGCCTGATCCTGAGACGACGAAGGATCCGAGCATCGCCAGCACGGGTGATCGGCTGGAAGGCGGATTCACGGTCATCAAACGCATGGGGCGAGGTTCATCCAGCGACGTTTTGCTGGTCCGTCGTGACGACAGCGACGACGAATCCATCCTGAAGGTCGCGTGCGACATCGCGCACAACGACCGTCTTGTTGCCGAGGGCGAAGTCCTTGCCCGCCTGCACCACCAGAACATCGTTGCTCACCGCGAGACCCTCACCGTCGCAGGCCGAACCGCCCTGCTTCTCAAGAGTGCAGGCGCCAAGACCTTGGCAGAAAAGCTCAAGGAAGAGGGGCGTCTATCGCTGGACATGCTGCAGCGCTTTGGTGAAGAGCTGATCGAGGCCGTGAACTACCTCGAATCGGAAGGGGTGGCGCACCGCGACATCAAACCCGAAAACATCGGCATCGCTGAGAGCCGCACGCGGAAACTGCAGCTCGTCCTGTTCGACTTCTCCCTGTGCCGCACGCCGGCGGAAAACATCACCGCTGGCACCCACCCCTATCTGGACCCCTTCCTGTCTCTGCGCCGCCCGCCGCGCTGGGACCTCTACGCCGAGCGTTTCGCGCTGGCGGTCACGCTTTACGAAATGGCCGTGGGCCAGCCGCCGGTGTGGGGTGACGGACAGACGTCGCCGGCCATGCTCGACGTCGAAGCCACCATCGAGCGCGATGTCTTCGATCCCGTTACGCGTGAAGGCTTTGCGAAGTTCTTCGAAAAGGCGTTGCGGCGCGATTTCCGCGAGCGTTTCGACAACGCTGAGGAAATGCTCCGCGCGTGGCGGGACATCTTCGCCGCGCGAAGCACCGTTCACCCGAGTGATTCGCCAGCGGAAACCGGCCTTTCCGCCATCGCTCTTACGGCGACGCCTCAGACCACGATGGCCGAGCTGGGCTATAGCCTCGAAGCTCAGGATGTCCTGGAGCGAATGGGCGTCCACAACGCGCGCGAATTGCTCGCTGTCGATCGAGTTCGATTTCGATATCTCAAGGGCGTCGGCGACAAGATTCGCAAGGAGATTCGCCTCACGGCGAAGGAGCTGGCCCGCCTGCGGCCCGACCTGACTCAGGGCCGCAACGTAGCGCACGACGCCGACGAAGAGGTCGAAGGCGCAGTCAGCGTTAATGAGCTGGCCGCCCAACTTCTGCCGCGCCGCCCAGCGGGTGATGACCGGCCCGAGGAGGCTGCCCTCGCGCACTACCTGGGTCTGGACGACACCGTGAAGGCCGGCACCTGGCCAAGCCTGGGCGATTCTGCTCAGGCCGGTGATGTGGATCGCAGCACTCTGACCGCAACTTTGATCAAGGCCCGCGAGCGCTGGCTAAAAGTTCCTCGTTTTACTGAGTTGCGTCAGCAGATCGATACATTGGTCCGAAGCCAAGGGAACGTGATGAGCGCGCAGGAAGCTGCATTGGCCCTGCTGGCATTGAGGGGCTGTGCCTCCCAGGACGATACAGAGCGTCTGCGCCAAGCCACGGCTGTGCTGCGTGCGGCTATCGAGGCGGAAGCACATCTCGATCAGCCCCGTTTCGAGGCTTTCGACCACCAGCCGCATTTGCTGATCGCCACCGCCGCCCCCTGGGCCGAGTACGCGCGCCAATTGGGTACAGCGGCCGATGCTTGCGCGCTGGCAGACCCCTTGCTGCCTCCGGCTCGCGTGTTGGAGATGCTGGAAGGGGTGGCGATGCCGTCCCCGGAACAACTGGGTGGCATCACCCCGATGCCACTCACACCCACGCGCCTGCTCCGCTTGGCGGCATCGGCATCGCGCAAGGCTGCGGTGTCCAGCCGCCAGGAGATGTATGCCCGAGGCATGGCGCCCATTCAGGCGCTGCGGCAGTCCTTGGGGGCTCTGGTGGGCGCTCCGGAGCTCAAAGTCAAGGACATTCAAGATCGGGTGCGTGGCCGCTACCCCGAGGCCTCGCCACTGCCTGATCGTCCTTCCCTGGACCGCTTGCTCGAAGAGGCGGGCGCACCGTTGACTTGGGACATCACGGCAGCGAGTGGTCGGGGCGCCTATCGCTTGGCCACCCTCGGCAGTGCCCAGACCGCTGGCACCACCACCCAGTTTTCCAGGCACGCCACGCTTCAAACCCTTCATGTGATGGGCGATGGCGACGCTGCTGAGGCCGCCGCAGTCGAAGAGCGCCTGGTCCGGTCGCTCGATCAGGGCGGGCTTCTGGTCCTGACGGTGCACCCCCGGATCGCGCGGCATGCCGAGGCTGAGTTGCTCCGCCGCTTCGGTGAATCCGATCCGCCATCGACCAACGCCATCAAGCGCGTCAACTTCGATGCCCTGCTGCTTTCGGCACTGCGCGAACAGGCCCAAGCTCTGAAGGTGGACTGGAACGTCGTGCTCCAGGCGGACGCCGCCGACCGAGGCAGCCGCCATTGGACGAACCTGCAGCGCCTGGTGCAGCGCACCTTGCCCACCTTGCGTTCAGCCTTGCTTAACAGCCAGTCACCCGTTCTGCTGGTCTGCGCAGGTCTGCTGGCTCGATATGACCTCATGACCCTCGTCACTGAGCTGGAGTCGAACGCAGGCCGCCCGGGCCATACCTCCTGCGTGTGGCTGCTGCTGCCCACCAGCCACCAAGGGCTGCCTGTGATCGACGGCGTGACGGTGCCCTTGGTCAACAACATCAACAACACCCGTACCTTGGCCTTGCCGCAGGCGTGGGTGGAAAACAAACACAGGGCGAAAACCGGCCAGCCTGCCGGCAGCCTTGCCCGTTCGTCCGCTTCCTGAAAGACCCTGACGTGATCAACGCCCCCCAACTGCTTTCAGACCTTACCAAGCTGCTCAAACGACTGGAAGTTGATTTGCTGGAGCGTATCGAGCAAACCCCAGAGCTGAAAGCCAGCCTGCAGACCGAATGGCAAGCCGCGTGCGATGCGGACCGTTGCGCCGAAACCTTCGAAACCTGGGCTGACCAGATCATTACCCAGGCCGGCGTGCACTGGTTGCTGAGCTGTGTGTTCTTGCGATTTATCGAAGATAACCAGCTTGTTGATCGTCCCTGGTTGGGCGGTACCCCCGAGTCAGGGCGACTGGCGCTGGTGCGCGACCGACATGAGGCCTATTTCCGGGCGAATCCCCTGGAAAACGACCGCGACTACCTGTTGGCAGCCTTCCGTGAGGCTGGCACGCTTCCTGGCCTGCACACTTTCTTTGATGAGGCCCACAACCCGGTTTTCCGCTTGGGTATCAGCGGTGATGCGGCAATGGCCTTGCGCCAGTTCTGGCAGCAGGTGGACCCCAGTACAGGCTTGCTGGTGCACGACTTCACCGATCCGTCTTGGAATACCCGTTTCTTGGGTGACCTGTACCAAGACCTGTCGGAAGCCACGCGTAAGCGTTATGCCCTGCTGCAGACACCCGAGTTCGTGGAGGAGTTCATCCTTGACCGCACCCTCACGCCCGCCATACGGGAGTTCGGCTACCGCGAAGTGCGGATGATCGATCCCACCTGCGGTTCTGGCCACTTCTTGCTGGGTGGCTTTTACCGCATGTTGGCCGAGTGGCAGCGCAATGAGCCTGGCCGCAACCCGGTAGACCTAGCGCAAAAGGCGCTGGACGCAGTGGCGGGGGTGGACCTCAACCCCTTTGCCGTGGCCATTTCCCGTTTTCGTCTGTTCGTTGCCGCCTTGCAGGCCTCCGGTGTTCAGCGCCTGGTCAACGCGCACGACTTCAAGGTGCATGTGGCCATCGGCGACAGCCTGCTGCACGGCACCCGTTTTGGTCTCACGCAGAGCCAGGAGTTGTTTGATGCGGCCGAGAGCCATGCCGACACGGGACTGGCCCATGCGTATGCCAGCGAAGACCTGGCCGAGGTACAGCGCATCTTGGGCCGTCAGTACCACGCGGTGGTGGGCAACCCGCCGTATATCGTGGTCAAGGACGCTGCGCTCAATGTGGCTTACCGCAACAAGTACGCCAGTTGCCACATGAAGTATTCGCTCGGTGCGCCGTTCACTGAGCGTTTCTTTGATTTGGCCGTGACTGGGGTAAACGGCGGCGGCGCTGGCTATGTGGGCTTGATCACCGCGAACAGCTTCATGAAGCGCGAGTTCGGCAGCAAACTCATCGAGCAGGTACTGCCTCGGCTGGATTTGACCCATGTGGTGGATACCTCGGGCGCCTATATCCCTGGTCATGGGACTCCGACGGTAATCTTGTTGGGTCGTCATCGTTCGCCAGTGGACGAAGTGGTGCGCACAGTGATGGGTATCAAGGGAGAGCCCAGCACCCCGGAAAACCCAGCTAACGGATTGGTGTGGTCGGCCATCGTCGACCAGATCGACCGGGTGGGGTCGGAGAGCGATTTCGTTAGCGTCGCTGACACGCTTCGTGTCACGTTGAGCCTGCATCCTTGGACTGTCGGTGGAGGTGGTGCGGCTGATTTGAAAGTGCTGATCGAAGAAGGTGCAAGCTGCACACTGGACGCACTTGTAGACGTGTGTCGCCTCACAGTCATGGCCGGTAACCGCCTTGTAACGCGAGAAGTCCGCGAACTAGGCGTATTTGGTATGACGAATGCAGATGAGGCAATGTTTGCGCCTGAGGCGGCCTTTAGACGGCAAGGTGTCGAACCAAAATTCATCCGCTCGTTGGTGGTCGGAGATGGCATCAGAGACTGGTCAATTGCGCCATCTGAAGCTGCGCTCTTTCCGTATGACGGTGAACAAGTTGTTCAGCTTGAGCAGGCCCCAGGCCTAGCTCGCTGGTTATGGGCTTGCCGGACTGTGCTCG
Organism: Diaphorobacter sp. J5-51; assembly: GCF_001023515.1. Lineage (NCBI taxonomy): Bacteria > Pseudomonadati > Pseudomonadota > Betaproteobacteria > Burkholderiales > Comamonadaceae > Diaphorobacter > Diaphorobacter sp. J5-51. The sequence goes on from NZ_JSYI01000115.1 coordinate 12,043, forward strand.
GAAACCGCGCGACCTTCTCTAAAAAGACCTACTTTGATGAAGGACGGCCATGGTGGGAGTGGCACCAGATCGCGCTTAGGCGATTGAATACGCCGCTGACGATTACTGTCTCCTTTGTTGCCACACACAACCACTTCGTCTTGGATCGGGGTGGCAGCGTCTTCAACCGCTCCGCTCCCGTGCTGAAGCTTCCGGCCAATGTCAGTGAGGCCGACCACCTAGGTCTGCTTGGGATACTTAACTCATCAACCGCATGCTTCTGGTGCCAACAGGTCATGCACAACAAGGGCGGGCCCGGCGGGGGAAGCAGCAAGGACGAGAAGTGGCACGACTTTTTTGAGTTCGCGTCGACTGCACTTGCAGAACTCCCCCTTCCGGCTGAAAGGCCATCACGCATTGCTCGCGAAATCGATGTCATAGCCAACACTCTGGCCGCTTTGCATCCGGCCAGAGTGTTACGAGCTGCGGTGTCTTCTGGACAGTCTCCTCAAAGCATGTTGAATGATGCCCGTGACACGACGTCTTCGCTACGGCGTCGAATGGTTGCGTTGCAGGAGGAGTTGGACTGGCAAAGCTATCACCTCTTTGGCGTGCTACCGGCAAACATCGACGCTGCATGTTTGACGTACCTTGAGCCACCAGAGGTGGACCGCGGGGAGCGCGCCTTCGAGATTGTTTTGGCGCGACGCTTGAAAGACGGCAAGCTGGAGACTCGCTGGTTCGAGTGGCTGGGTATTACGCCCACGACAGAGATACCTCAGCGCTGGCCGGCGATCTATCGCGAAGTGGTTCAGCGGCGAATCGACTTAATCGAACGCGACCGCAACATTGGTCTTGTAGAGAATATGGGTTGCAAGCGTCGATGGGAGTGGCCGACGTGGAACGACCTTGAAAGCGTTGCTCTTCGCGACTGGTTGCTGGACCGGCTGGAGGCGCCTGAGCTATGGCCAGCCGGCGCAGAGCAACCGCCTCAGGTGACCAGCACCAGCCGATTGGCAGAGGCCGTGATGCGTGATACCGGCTTCATGCAGATCGCTGCCTTGTATGCTGGTCATGCCGACTTCGATGCGTTGCAATTGGTGACTGAGTTGGTCAGCAGCGAGGCTGTTCCGGCTCTGCCAGTGCAGCGGTACACCGACACAGGCCTGCGCAAGCGTGCGCAGTGGGAGGACACCTGGGCGTTGCAGCGGCGCGAAGACGCGGGTGAAAACGTTGGCAAGATTCCCGTGCCGCCCAAGTACCAGAGCAAGGACTTCCTGAAGGCTGACTTCTGGCGCCTGCGGGGCGGTCTGGACGTGCCCAAAGAGCGTTGGGTGAGCTACCCCGGCTGCGAACGCGGGTCAGACGGCAGCCTGGTAATTGCCTGGGCCGGCTGGAACCACCTGCAGCAAGCCACCGCCGTGGCCGGGTACTACATGGACATGAAGGACAGCGAGGGCTGGGAGCCCGCGCGCCTGCAACCCCTGCTGGCCAGTCTGCTAGAGCTGGTGCCGTGGCTGGAGCAGTGGCACAACGAACTCGACCCCGTGTTCGGTGAGCGTATGGGCGACTACTACCGCGGCTTCGTGACCGAAGAGGCGCGTGGCTTAGGTTTCACGCTGGATGACTTGCGGGCTTGGAAGCCGGTGACCGTCGCTGCGAAGCGAGGCAGGAAGAAGAAGGCGTGAGCCTCGACTTAAGGAAGCGAAATGACCACATTTACCTCATTGACCGTCGAAAACTTTGTTGGCTTCCACCAGCGCCTGGAATGGAGGGATCACGCCTCTCTGAATGTGATCATTGGCGTCAACGATACAGGCAAGACACACCTGCTCAAGTTGCTATACGCCATGACGCGATCTATCGAGGACTACTCGAAGAAGCAAGCGGGGCCAGAGCCGAAAGAGTTGGCTGAACTCTTGTCCAGCAAGCTGCGATGGACGTTCCTCCCGCAAAAAATGGAGCTGGGACGACTGGTTACACGCGGTGCAGGAAACCGTTTTAGCGCTGATCTGCGATGGAACAGCAATGGTCGGCTGAGGTTTGGCTTTGGACGCGACACCACTGTGCGAATCTCAGAAATCGAAACAAACGAACTGCTACAGGTGGCTGGTCACAAAGCCACCTTCTTGCCACCCAAAGAAATTCTTTCCATTTTTGACGCAATCGTCGCGACCCGTGAATCGCAGGAAATTGCTTCCTTTGACGACACCTACTACGACTTGGTTCAGGACTACAGACAACCGCCTACCAAAGGCGGATGGAAAGAAAACATCAAGCGTGTGTTCAAACACCTTGAGGACGTGACTGGTGGTGGCGAGGTCGAGATGCAGGCCGACGGATCGATCATGTTCCGACGCGGCAAGGAAGTATTCAACATGCATCAAACGGCCGAAGGCATTAAGAAGATTGGAATCCTCTCGCGCCTGATGCGTAACCGCCGATTGACACCTGCAGGTGGATGTTTGCTCTTTGTGGACGAGCCAGAGGTGAACTTGCATCCCAAGGCAATCGTCTTGTTTGCCGACATGCTTCATGAGTTCGCTCAGTCAGGTGTTCAGGTATACCTCACTACACACAGCTTCTTCATGCTCAAGCGACTTGAGCAGCTTGCGCGGCAACACAAAACTGACTATTCACTTCTGGATTTACGCAAGCAGGATTCAGGGGGCGTTTCCGGTGTGGTCCATTCTCTAAAAGAAGGTCTGCCGATGAACCCCATTGTCGAGGAGTCACTTCGGTTGTTCGATGCCGATGTTGCACTGGACTTGGGGGAGTGATCCATGGCCGTATATGAAGAGTCTGGATTGCGGTTGGATCTGCCTGACGGAGGCCATTTTCGGTTGGCCGCCACAGCAGGCTATCGTCCTTTGAGTGGACAGTATCTGAAGGAGATGGACTTTTCCTGGGTGCATGAGGGCAAGCTGGTCTTGCTTGAGGTGAAAGACTTTACACAGACCACGGCGATGCTGGCCGCAGCTGATTTCGTTCCTGTCAAGAATCAGCCAAATCCTTGGCGCTTCGAGGAACTCGTGGGCAAGATCACTGACACGATCTTGATGATGCTTGCTGCTTGGAGCGGTACTGCTTGGGGTAAGAGTTTGGCGGCCGAATTGCCCGCTGCGGTGCGTAAGCCTATCAAGCTGGTATTGGCTGTGGCCCTGGATTTGCCTTCGAATCTCAAGGTCTATCTCGGTGCGCTCAAAACGGCTTTGAACGACCGGCTCAAAGGGCGCCTCAAGGTGGCAGGCGTTGAAGCTGTGGCCCTGATGGATTACGACACATTGATCTCGCGGCCCACGTTCAGTCCTTACGTATCCCGCTTGTTGCCGGCATAGCCCATCGAGCATCAACACCCCTCAGCACAGCACCTGTTACATGACACTACTCAAAGACCTTATTCATATCCCCGAGCGCGTGCATCAGGGTGACTTCGTCCTGCAACTTTCAAAAGGTGTCACTGAGCCAGATCAGACCCTGCGGGACTATGTCGTCACGCCGCAGTTGGTGGACGCGTTCGCCAACGCCCTGGGCTTTATCCAGCAGGCGGTGCAGACCGGGGGCAGCAAGGCCGCCTATCTGCATGGCAGCTTCGGCTCGGGTAAGAGCCACTTCATGGCGGTGCTGAACCTGCTGCTGGCTGGCAATGCGCAGGCCCGCGCAACGCCTGAGCTGGCTGATGTGGTGGCACGCCATGGATGGACCGAAGGACGCAAGTTCCTGCTGGTGCCGTATCACATGATCGGCGCGCGCGACATGGAGTCGGCCATCCTGGGGCAGTACGCCGAGTTCGTCCGCAAGAAGCACCCGGACGCCCCAGTGCCGGGCTTCTATTTGGCCGAGGGAATGTTCAAGGATGCCCGTGACCTGCGCGAGCGCATGGGTGACGACGCCTTCTTTGCCAAGCTGAACGAAGGTGCCAGTGGCGGTGGCGATGGCGGCTGGGGTGCCTTTGAGAGCGGATGGGATGCCGTCTCTTTTGAAGCGGCCATGCTGGAGCCGCCCAACGGTGAGGAGCGCGCGCGTCTGGTGGGGGACTTGATCACGCAGTTCTTCTCGGCCTATCGCACCCTGGCGGGCAGTGGCGAATCGTATGTGTCGCTGGATGACGGCTTGAGCATCATGAGCCGGCATGCCAAGGCGCTGGGCTATAACGCAGTCATTCTGTTCCTGGACGAGTTGGTCTTGTGGCTGGCCAGCCATGCGGCAGACGTCAACTTCGTCAGCCGTGAAGGCACCAAGCTGGTCAAGCTGGTGGAGGCCACCAATGCGGATCGCCCCATTCCGCTGATCAGCTTCGTGGCTCGACAGCGTGACTTGCGGGACCTGGTGGGTGAGAACCTGGCCGGGTCGGTGCAGGTTCAGTTCAGCGACGTGCTGAAGCACTGGGAGGCGCGCTTCCATCGCATCACCTTGGAGGACCGTAACCTGCCGGCCATTGCTGAGAGGCGTGTGTTGCGGCCGGTGGACGAGGCCGCGCGGCAGACCTTGCAGGGCACCTTCGACGACCTGTTGAAGCTGCGCAAGGACGTGCTCGACACCCTGCTGACCACGACGGCCGACCGGGATATGTTCCGCAAGGTCTACCCGTTCTCTCCCGCACTGGTGCAGACCTTGATTGCCGTTTCAGCCGCGTTGCAGCGGGAGCGGACGGCATTGAAGCTGATGCTTCAGTTGCTGGTGGACCGCCGCGACGACCTCGAATTGGGGCAACTGATCCCTGTGGGTGACCTGTATGACGCGATTGCTGAAGGGGATGAGCCTTTCAGCGAGGGCATGCGTCTGCACTTTGAGAATGCCAAGCGCCTTTACAACCAGCGCCTGTTGCCCATGCTGGAGCGTCAGCACAGCGTGACCTGGGAGGCCATCAAGTTGGGACAGGCTGACCCGGCAGCGGCCAAGAACCTGCGCAACGATGCGCGGTTGCTGAAGACGTTGCTGCTGGGGGCGCTGGTCCCCGAGGTGGAATCGCTCAAGGCCCTGACCGCCCAACGTCTGGCGGCCCTGAACCACGGCACTTTCCGATCTCCCATTCCAGGGCGAGAAGCGCAGGACGTGCTGCGCAAGTGCAGGGATTGGGCGAGCGAAATCGGCGAGATCAAGATCACCGAAGACCAGAACCCGATCATCTCCATCCAGGTGACGGGCGTTGACATCGAGCCCATCCTGCGTGCGGCTGAAGCCAACGATAACCCCGGCAACCGCCGAAAGCGCATCCGCGAGGCCTTGTTCAAGGAGCTCGGGATTGAGGACACGGGTGACCTGTTCAGCACCTACGAGTTCAACTGGCGCGGCACGCGGCGAGAGGTCGAGTTGCTGTACGAGAACGTGCGTGAGATGACGGACGACCGTCTGCGCGGACGCTCAGGCATTTGGACTGTGGTGCTGGACTTCCCGTTTGATGAGGCCAACTTCGGCCCGGCCGATGACCTGGCTCGCCTGGCTGCGTATCGAGGCGGTGACACCAAGACACTGGTGTGGATTCCCTCGTTCCTGAGCAACAAAGCGATGGCGGACCTGGGACGACTGGTGGTGCTGGATTACATCCTTCAGGGCGAGCGCTTTGAGACCTACGCCGGTCATCTGTCGTATGTGGACCGTGTGCAGGCAAAGGCGCTGGCACGCAACCAGCTGGACCAACTGCGCATCAAATTGCGTTCCCAGTTGGAGGTGGCGTACGGCATCAGTACCGAGCCGCGCGATGCAGTCAGCAACCCGCTGACAGCAGACCAGCAGTTCCGCTCTCTGGACCCAACCTTGTCGCCGCGCCCGCCGGTAGGCGCTGACTTCAAGTCGGCCTTCGAGAGTCTGTTGGGCCAATTGTTCGCGCATCAGTATCCGGCCCACCCGGAGTTCGATACCGAAATCAAACCGGTGGTGATCCGCAAGATCTGGCCGGAGGTGCAAAAGGCCATCGAATCGCCGGGCCAGCGCGGACTGGTTCAGGACGCCGGCCTGCGCAAGCTGGTTCGGTCCGTCGTCAACCCTTGTCAGCTGGGGCAGATGGCGGAGACGCACCTGTTGATTGAGCCGCACTGGCAGTCGCGTTTTTCCCAGGCCCACGCGCGAGACGGGGGTGGCCCAATCACGGTTGCCAAGTTGCGCCAGTGGATCGATACACCTGCACCGATGGGCCTGCCGCTGGAGTTGCAGAACCTCATCATCCTGGCCTTCGCGGCATCCACGAGCCGGCGTTTCACCATGCGTGGTGGGCCTTATGAGCCGTCAGTGGACAGCATGCCGGATGAATTGGAGTTGCGGGAGCAGTCTTTGCCATCTGCTGGCGACTGGCAGCTTGCGTTGCAGCGTGCATCGAGCTTGTTTGGCTTGACGCTCGGTCAGACGCTCAACGCAGCCAATGTGGGCAAGCTCGTCGACGAGATCAAGCTGAAAGTTGGAGAAAAGCGAGATGCGGTGACGCGCCTGGTGGTGCAGGTGCGGGACCGTGCCGGCCGATATGCGGGCGGTGCCGCCGGAGCGCGGCAACAAACGGCGGAGTCTGCTCAATCGCTCCTGGCCGCTTTGGCATCGGCTGCCGACTCAGAAGTTGTCGCCGTGCTGGCGGGGGCCGATTTGCAGACCTCTGAGGCTGCCGTTGGCCGTGCTCTGGGCCAGGCAAAGGCTTGCGCCGATGCGCTTGAGTCGGGAAGCTACTGGCAGTTGTTCGATGTGGTTCTGAAGCTCAGTGACAACCGGGCGGACGCAGCCCAGGTGATCGGGCGGCGGTTGGCTGAGGTTCTTACCAGCGATGAGCATGTGCTGGCGCTTAAGGGCCGGCTGGATGAATTGCACCGTGACGCCATGGCCCTGCTTGCCGCTGCTGCGCCGGCGCCAGCTCCGGCTGCGGTGCCCAGTTCCGTGCCTGGTATTCCCGTACCGGCTCCGGCGCCCGTAGAGATCCCACCGGTGCCTGCCAATCTGGCGCCTGAGGTGGTGGCCGAAAAGCAGCAGCTGAATCTGACCGCAGATGAGGCCGTTGCGGCTCTGGAGGAACTGAAAGCCCGCGTGACCAGTGAGCGAGATCTGGAGCTGACGCTGAGCTGGCGCCTGCAGCGCAAGGGCACGCAGCTATGAGTTTGTCCACGCCTCAGATCAAAGCGCAGCTGGAACGCGTGCTGGACAGCGATCCGGCAGCGCAGGCAGTTGCGATCCGAGCGACGGTGAAACAGGCCTGGCCTGACTCGATTAGTCCGCTGGGAAGGCCGTTTTCGATTCGGTGGTGTGAATCGTCTCTGGCGATCCGCGAGGCTCTGTGCGAACTGGAGCAGCGTGAGCATCCGACCTCCGGCATGGTGGTGATCACACCGCTGTCCACACATGAAGTCGCCGAGGACATTGCAGCCCGCTTGGCCCGTGCCCGGGTGTTTCAGCCGGAAGGATGGGACATCGTCCGCGTGATGTTCCAGGCCAAGGGGACGGACGCGCGTTTGGGCCGGTTTGCCTGGATGCCTCAAGCCCTGATCGACGGCGCAGCCCAGGGTGATTACCAGCCAGTGGCCAACGGCTTTTTGGACTTGGAGACGGCCTGGCGTGAGGTTTTAGCGCGATTCTTGGGAATCGAGGTGGCTCGACCAGATGCAGTGAGTTTGCTTACCTGGTCATTGAGGCCCGAGGCCGAGGCCAGGCTGGGGCCTTTGCCGGCTGCGATGCGGACATCCATCTTGAGCTGGCTTGCAGAGACATCCGGCGCTGCTGGCGCCATGGTGCTGGGGTGTATCCAGGCTGGACGTACAGGGGATGCACTGTCCCTTGGACTGGTCAGTGGTGTGATCTTCGCCCCCGACGGTGAAGGGCAAACAGCCTTGGGTCAGGCGGCCATTCGTCTGGAGCGGTTCGTCAATGGCCAGCACGTGGGCGTCAAGGAAGGCCGTGAGTGGGCGGAGGCTGCGGAGCAGGTCGTGCGCAGTCTCGGTGTGGAGGGCTGTCGTGCGGCACTGGATCGCGCTGATGCCTTGCTCCAGGATCTTCGGATCTCAGAGTTTGCGCATTTGAGTGATGTCCTGCCGTTGGCGTTGGATCAACGCCTGACGGACTTTGCGGTGGCGCTGAGTACCCATGCAGCGGAGCCCACCGAAGCGAACCTGCAGCAGGTGGAGTTGCATGCTGACCGTGCCTTGAGGCACATGCTGATGAACAGCCAGCTGCCCCGCAAGGAGCGCGTCGAAATGGCGCGGCGCCTGGCTCGCTGGCTCATCAGTCCGATGCCTTCCGGGGCGGCGTTGCCGGATGCCTTTGAGTGGCAAGCGGACGAGGGGGCTTATGTGGATTGGGCCCGCTTCAGGTTGTTGGGTGGGGATGAACTCAGCGAATTGTCCGAGGCCTATGCCGCCTGTCGCCGCGCAGCGATCACGCGACGGGATGGATTCGCCAAGTCCTTTGCCCATGCGCTTGTGCAGTGGAACGCTCAGCCCCCCGCTAACAGCGGTCGAGTTGTCCTGCTCGAGCAGGTTTTGGAGCGTGTGGTCGCCCCGATTGCGGCAGTTCAACCCACGTTGCTGCTGGTGATGGATGGTTTGAGCAACAGCATCTTCCGCGAACTGTTTGCACGGGCATCCACTCACGGCTGGACTGAATTGGTGCCCACCGCACAGGGCACGCCGTTCGTTGGAATGGCGGCTATCCCGACGATCACCGAGGTCAGTCGAACCAGCTTGCTGTGTGGGCGGCTGACCACCGGTAACCAGGCGCAGGAGAAGCCCGGATTTGCGTCGCATCCGGCGCTGATGGCGGTTAGTCGAGCAGAACTTGCCCCCAAGCTCTTTCACAAGGGGGACTTGGCCGACGGCGGAAATCTTGCATCGGAAGTTCGTTCGGCCATCGCTAACCCGAAGCAGCAGGTTGTCGGGGTGGTCTACAACGCGGTGGACGATCATCTCAGCGGGCCTGATCAACTGAACCAGCGATGGGCATTGGAGGATCTGCGACTGCTATTGCCCTTGTTGCGCGAGGCCCGTGAAGCCCGTCGCGTGGTGATCATCACTGCGGACCACGGTCATCTGCTGGAAGATGGCACGACGCAGATTCCGGGCGGGGAGAGTGATCGCTGGCGCTTGGGACGTACCGCCGCCTCACCCCAAGAAATGGCCGTCAGCGGGGGGCGCGTGGTCACCAGCGATGGCTCGAATGCGGTGGTGTGCCTTTGGGGGGAAAGCAGCCGGTATGCGGGCCGCAAGAATGGCTACCACGGCGGCTTGTCGCCCCAGGAGTTGACCGTCCCCCTCAGCCTGTTTGCTCCCTTGGGCTCGAATCTGCCAGGCTGGAGGCCAGCTCCACCCACTCAGCCGGATTGGTGGGAGCTACCGCCATTTCTGCAGCCCAAAAGCGCTGTTGCTGCGCCTGCTGCGCAAGCGAAGCCCACACGCAAAAAGACGGTGTCGGCGGAGGCGCAGCCGGGCCTGTTTGCCCCTGTCGATCTGCCTCCGTCAGCAGCTGATAGCGCCCCTCCGGACTGGATTGGGTTGCTGCTGGCCAGTCCGATCTACGCCTCGCAGCGGCAACTTGCGGCACGTGTCGCGTTGCCCGACGACAAGATGAGGCTGTTACTCGAGGCCGTGTCGGAACGCGGCGGAAAACTGTCTCGGGCGGCCTTGGCAAATCGGCTGTCGCTGGCAGAGGTTCGCATGGGCGGGCTTCTGAGTGCCGTGCGACGGATGCTGAACGTGGACCAGGCACCGGTGCTCACCGTTGATGAGGCCGCGGGATCAGTTGAGCTCAACATGACCTTGCTGCGGCAGCAGTTCCGGTTACCTACCCAGGGGGGATTGTCATGATCAGCGCGGCTCGACGTGAAGACATCGTCAGCGCGCTGCGTCGTGGCACCGTGCCCAACAGTGGCTTGGACGCTCTTGCGGTTGGGATTGAGACTTTTGCGTCTACCCTCAATGAAGAGTTGGATGTCGTCGCGACAGGCAGAGGCGGCTTCAAGGCAGTCCGGGGTGAGTACGGCACGGGCAAGACCTTTTTTGGACGCTGGCTGCAGGAGCGGGCTCGCTCAAAGGGGTTCGCTGCGACAGAAGTACAGATCAACGAAACCGAGACACCTCTGCATCGGCTGGAAACGGTCTATCGGCGACTGGTTGAGCACCTCGGGACGGCCGACATGGCCAGCGGTGCTTTCAGAAGCGTCATTGACGGCTGGTTTTACGCCCTGGAGCAGGATGTCCTGGCAGACCCTTCGGTAGACCCGGACGATGCGCAAGACCTTCTGAAGCGGACAGATGCGCTCATGGAGGCGCGCCTGAGCACCATCAGCAAGACGGCACCGGCGTTTTCCGCTGTGCTTCGAACCTATCGGCAGGCCCTGGCGAGCAACGACGGCATGCTGGCTGAGGGGTTGATCAGCTGGCTGGCTGGCCAGCCCAATGTCGCGGCCAGCGTCAAGCGTGCCGCGGGTATCAAGGGCGATTTGGACCACTTTGGGGCCAGCAACTTCTTGGTCGGTCTGCTCACGATCCTTCGTGACAGCGGCTTCTCTGGGTTGGTACTGGTCCTCGATGAGGTGGAGACCTTGCAGCGTATGCGTACCGACACCCGCGAAAAGGGGCTCAATGCTCTGCGGCAATGGATCGATGAGATTGATGCCGGTCGCTATCCCGGGCTCTACCTGGTCATCACAGGCACCCCAGCCTTCTATGACGGTCCGCAGGGCGTACAGAGGTTGGCACCTCTCGCGCAGAGGTTACATGTCGACTTTGGCACCGACCGACGATTCGACAATCCCCGTGCGGTGCAGATCCGACTGTCGCCGTTTGACCATTCAGCCCTGCTCTCCGTTGGTCGCCGGGTGCGTGACATTTACGCGGAGGGGGTGGCAAACGAGCACCGCTTACGGTCGGTGGTCGATGACGCTTACCTGGAAACCTTGGCCCGCGCGGTGGCAGGTGGTCTTGGCGGTAAGGTCGGTGTGGCGCCGCGGCTGTTCTTGAAGAAGCTGGTGGCAGACGTTCTGGATCGAGTGGATTTGCATCCCGACTTTGATCCCCGCAAGCACTATTCACTCACGCTTTCCGAGAGCGAAATGTCTGCGTCCGAGCGTGCAGCGGCCAGCGCAAATTCCGTGGATGACATCGAGCTGTGAGCGAATTCGAGCAGCTGCACCCATCCCTTCAGTACCACGTCGTCAACACGCTGGGCTGGAGTACCCTGCGCCCCACCCAGCTGGCGGCCATTGCGCCGATTCATGCCGGAGCACACTGCCTGTTGCTGGCACCTACGGCGGGCGGAAAGACGGAGGCGGCAGCCATCCCGATCCTTTCCAAAATGTTGAGAGAGTCCTGGTCGGGCACCAGTGTCTTGTACATCTGCCCTATCAAGGCGCTGCTCAACAACCTTGAGCAGAGGTTGACCCATTACGCCGGACTGGTCGGTCGAACCGTCACCGTTTGGCACGGCGACGTCTCCCAGTCGCGGAAGCTGAAGGCGATGAAGGAGGCACCCGACATCCTTCTGACGACGCCGGAGTCCATTGAGGCGATGCTGATTTCCGTGCGCGTGGATCGTCCAACATGGTTTGGGAATCTGCGGGCCGTGGTGGTCGATGAGCTGCACGCCTTCGCTGCTGATGATCGCGGATGGCACATGCGTTCGGTACTGCAGCGGCTCGAGCACTACCTGCCGCAACCGCTGCAACGAATCGGTCTTTCTGCAACGGTCAGCAACCCGCAAGAGCTCTTGCAGTGGTTCGCTCCGTCGGGAGAACGGCAGGTGGTTGGAAGCGCCACCGTTAGCACCGATGCCGATGTCACCATCGATCACGTTGGCAGCCTCGAAAACGCAGCAACGGTCATCTCGCGCCTCCATCGAGGTGAAAAGAGGCTGGTGTTTTGCGACTCTCGCAGCAGCGCTGAGCAGCTCAGCAGCATGTTGCGCACCAAGGATGTCCGGACCTTCGTGAGCCATGCGTCGCTGAGCGCAGCGGAGCGTAAGCAGGCCGAAGCGGCATTTGCTGAAGAAAAAGACTGCGTGATCGTGGCGACATCGACCCTGGAGTTGGGCATCGATGTAGGAGATCTGGATCGTGTGATTCAGATCGATTCGCCGTCCACGGTGTCGTCCTTCCTTCAGCGCATGGGGCGAACCGGGCGGAGGACTGGCGGTGTGAGGAACTGTTTGTTCCTTACGACGAGTGAAGATGCTTTCATGTTGGCTTTGGGAGTCACCCAGCTGTGGTCTCAGGCCTGGGTTGAAGCCGCGCGGCCTCCGGAGGAGCCTTGGCCCATAGTTGGGCAGCAAATCCTTGTGTCCACACTGGAGCGCGGCGAATGGCCAGCCAGCGAAGTCATCGCGCTTTTGTCGCGCTGCTTCCCCGAGTTGCCTGAAGACGGCTTTCAGTCGATGTTGACTCACATGGTTCAGAAGGGGTACCTGGATGCCAGCGAGGGGTTGTTGCGTATCGGTCCCCAGGCTGAGCGCGACTTCGGCCGTGGGCATTACCGAGACCTGTTGGCGTCATTCAGTGGGGCGCAACTCCTGACTGGCCGGCATGGCAGTGCGGAGGTGGGCTACATCGACCCCACGGTACTCTCCGGTGATGAGCCTCAGCGGCTCTTGCTCTTGGCAGGTCGCAGCTGGATGGTCAAGGAGATTGAGTGGTCGAAAAAGATTGTCTGGCTGGAGCCGGCGAAAGAGGGCGGCAAAGCTCGATGGATGGGCGGCGCACGCAGCCTGAGCCGTGAGGTCTGCCAAGGCATCCGTGCTGCCCTCATCAGTGGAACGCCACCAGGCGTGCATCTGTCGCTGCGCGGCAAGTCTGAGCTTTCAGCGTTACAGGAGGAGCTCGCGCTCTCTCCAGGCGGGGACTTCGTGTCTAGGGCCGAAGGCCATCAGGCTCGCACCTGGACTTTTGCGGGCACCAAGCAGAACCGGACCTATGCCCGTACCGCTTCATCTGCCGGGAAGCGAGTCAAGTTTGATGCGCTCAGCGTTCAAGCTCCTGCGGCATCGCTGGTGTCCAAAAACGGCGGCGAAGCTGATGTGCAGTTGACCGTAGACGAGGTCTCACAGTTGGCCGAGGGGATCAAATTCGCGGATTGCGTGCCCGCAGATTTGCTTCTTCAGATAGTTGTTGCGCGGTTATTTGTGACCGAGTCGACGTTGGCCAATCAATCGAAGGGAGGAATGGCATGACAGCGCAGATTGCAGAGCGACTGAAATTCAAGGGTGAGGAGGTTGCCATGTGCACGAACCCCCTCAGCGATTATTTCGCCATGGGCGGATTCAACCCACGATTCGAGTCCAACTGCACTGCCTTGTGGCGTGGTTACGTTGGCAACTGGGAAATCGTGAACGACCGCCTGTACCTGATCGGACTGAACGGAACCCTGGAAGACGGTACCGAAGCGTCATTGGCGACCATCTTCCCTGACTTTCCAGAGCGGGTTTTTGCCCACTGGTACTCCGGCACGATCCGTATCCCCCAAGGCAAGCAGCTTGAATATGTCCACATGGGCTACGGCAGCACCTTCGAGCGGGACTTGTTCTTGGATGTCGAGCGAGGGGTGGTTGTGGCGACCCGAGAACGTCACAACGGGACGGCCGAGTCTGAGAACGCTCCTGAAGGTTACGAAATCGGCGCCATGACGGTATTCCCTCGGACCGGCAAGGATGGGGGGGAATCGGTGTGATCTATCTCTACTGGTACCTCGGTATCGGGGTGGTGGTCCTTGCGGTCGTCTACGGCGCTCATCACATGACGAAGGGGAAGGAGTCTGAATCTCTTCGTGATCTGCTCGAAGCCATAAATCCGGATCGCAAGAAGCTTTCATACCGTATCCTCAACAACTTTGTCGCGCCCCTTCTCGCGGCCATCGCAGTGGTCGCCGTCTGGCCCGTGGCCGTTTTCATGAAAGCCAAGGAGCTGTTTCAAAAGAAGGAAAGCTACGTGTCCCCGGAGGAACGCGAATTCGTCGTTGAGCGCGACCACTTGCTGGAGCGACTGACTGTGCAGGAGATCGAAAGACGCGAGGTTGTCGTAGACCCGCTCAAGGCTGCACCTGAATTGCCATTTGGCCACCTCAACGCAGCGTGGCAGGACTTCCTCAAGGGTCACGCCGATGGAGTTGAACTGTGGTCGTTCTCGGCACAGTGGCAGACGACCTGGGGGCGCAAAGAGCTGCGTTGTGGATACGTTGCCGTCGAAGACGGAGTGCCGGGTGCCCATTTCTTGACAGTGTGGAAGGAACTCCCAGAGGTGCCGGAAGCCGATGGCAAAGCAAAACAGGTGCGCGTTGATGACATTCCAGGCTGGCTCAAGAAGCATGCTGACTGAGTGTCAGGCGCGATACCTCATCAAGGAGATCTCATGCAATGGGAAAAGGGCACGGAAGTTCGTCGAATCGACAACCCCGGAAAACTTGGTGCTACGACAGGGCAAGTACGGGCTCGCGGGTCCATCAGCTACTACGGGGTCCGTTGGCGTGACGGGACAAATGACTACGTTGCGGAAGACCAACTCGAGCTGATCTCCACGGCTCAGAGCGATGACCCTTATGGGGTGATCGAGAGCGGTCGATTTGGTCGAGCAGAAGACCTCCGCCGCAGTTTGACGCACGTGCACCTGTCCGGGCGACTCGCCAACTTGGTGTACTCGATGGGCGTTACGAACACTGAGTTCTTCGCACACCAATACAAGCCCTTGCTGACCCTGTTGGAATCGCCCGCCGATGGTTTGCTGATCGCTGACGAAGTCGGTCTGGGCAAAACGATCGAGGCGGGCATCATATGGACTGAGTTGCGGGCGCGTGAGGATATGCGTCGACTCCTAATCGTGTGTCCGGCAATGCTGCGCGAAAAGTGGCGAAGCGAACTGAAGAACCGCTTCGGAATCGACGCCAGCATCGTGAATGCAGCTAATTTGGCTGATGAGCTGAGAAACAGCAGCAGCTTCGGTCCGTCCAAAGCCTGGATTGCGAGCTATCAGGCGCTCAGACCACCGAAGTCTTGGAAGCCGACAGCGGAGTCAACCGGTAAGAGACTGTCGGGTCGTTCAGTGCTTGCCAACCTACTCGATGAGAACGCGACCGACGATCCACTGATCGACCTGGTTGTATTCGACGAGGCGCACTACATGCGCAACCCGGAGAGCGCCGCGCACACCCTGGGTGAGATGCTGCGGGAGGTGTCGCACCACCGGGTGTTGTTGTCGGCAACCCCGATTAATCTTGCGAACGAGGATTTGTACCACCTGTTGCGCCTGTGTGACCCAGATCACTTTCAGTACCCTTCGAGCTTCAGAGAAATGCTGGCCGCGAACCGACCGCTGGTGTTGGCACGCGACGCGGCACTGCGTCGAAACTCCCGATCAGAGGAGATCATCGAACATGTCAAAGCGGCAGCGTCCAGCGAGCTGCTTGCGAATTCGCGGCAGCTGGCCTCAATCCTTGAGGATCCACCGACGCAGGAGCGCTTACAGTCTGCCGAGTACCGAGCAGAACTGGCATCCAGTTTGGAGCGAGTGAATCTGCTAGGGCATGTGGTGACTCGCACACGCAAGCGCGATGTGCAGTTGGAGCGCCCGCGTCGGGAAGTGACGCCTGAAAAGGTTCCCATGACCGAGGCGGAACGAAAGTTCTATACCTATGTGACCGAGGTCACCCGAGATTACGCCTGGCGTCGCGGTATCTCTGATGGCTTTCTGCTGGCTACGCCTCAGCGGCAGGTTTGCAGCTGCCCTGCTGCTTTCGCCCGCGCATGGCTCGGTGGCGACAGAACTTTAGTCGAGGACATGGCTGAACTCGTGTTGGAAGACATGGAGGAAGGCGAAGACGAGAGCGAGTTGGAGGACATCAGCGCAACGCTGAAGGAGTTCTTGCTCGCCAACCGTCCAAGAGATGTGGACGCTGCTGAACTCGAAAGATCAGATTCGAAGTTCGCGCGGCTCCTGGATGTGTTGTCGGACTACTTCGCTGACAACCCCGTTGAGAAAGTCATTCTCTTCAGCTCTTTCCGTGCGACGGCTCACTACTTGGCCGAGCGGGGAGTGTCAGGATTTCTGTGTGTGAGGCTGTTGAATCCGTCACT